>CAYPNN010000206.1:0-4029 GCA_964412065.1 uncultured Candidatus Bathyarchaeia archaeon | reverse complement strand
CTGTACAGGAACAGGTTTCCACACGGAGTGGAACAGACCGAGGAGGAGATCAACCGGCTCAGGAGAAGGCTGCAGGCAGCGGCACTGCTCTATGTGAATCCCGTCGCCTTCGGGGGAGCCATCTGGGCTCTAGACCTAAGCGACGTGAGGATCATTGCGTTGCCTTTCCTCGGTGCGTTCGCTATCACTTTGGGGGGAGTTTTAGCGTACTTCGCTGCACGGGCGCTGGGTTTAGACAGGAGACAGACGGGTGTCTTTGTTACATGTGGCAGCTTCACGAATATAGGAAGCATTGGGTCTCTGGTCACGTATTTCCTGTTTGGGGAGAACGCGGTCGCCTTGATGCCTTTCTACAAGCTATTCGAGAACTTCATCTACTATGGGGTGGGGTTCCCCTACGCCAAATCCATGAGCGATATGGTCTCGGAGCAGGAACCAATCGGAAACCGTGTGAGGGACGTCTTAACTGACAGGTTTGTGCTGGTCGCCGTCTCCAGCATGGCAGCTGGGCTGGGGTTGAACATCCTCGGTTTCGAACGCCCCGGCTTCTACTCACACTTAAACAGCGTCTTGATCCCCCTTGGCACCCTGCTATTACTTTCATCCATAGGGATGGCGATGCGGTTTGGGAGGATGCGGGGCTACCTCCGTGAGGCGGGTGTAGTTGCCTTAATAAAGTTCATCGCCGTGCCGGGAAGCGTCTATCTGGTCGGCTCGGTGTTTGGGTTGGGCTCGGTGGACGACGGGCTCCCGTTGAGGGTGTCGGTGGTTCTCGCCTCGATGCCCGTGGCGTTCACGGCGATGGTGCCCCCGACCATCTACGACTTGGATGTCGATCTTGCGAACGCGGCGTGGTTCGTGACCACGGCGCTGTTGGTGCTGGTGGTTCCCACGCTCTGGCTTCTATTGACCTAGTTGAACAAACCTTCATCTGGCTGGGTAAAATTGTTGGCGCCCCGGGGAAGACTCGAACTTCCGGCCACCTGCTTAACAGGCAGGCGCTCTACCTACTGAGCTACCGAGGCATATCTCCAATGGACTCCAACATCTCTATTATAATCTTTCTAACCACGTTCGGGTCGGCCCGGGCCCTGACACGGCGCAGCACCTGACCGACGAGGAACTCAGACGCCTTACCCGCGCCGCCGAGGTAGTCCTCCACCGCATCAGGGTTCTCCGAAACAACCTCACCGACTACCGCCCTCAGCTCCTCCACACCCATGAGGGCCAGCCCCTTCTCCTCGACGATCCGGCGGGGCGACTCCCCGGACGCCGCGTAGTCCTTTATCAGCTCCTTGGCGGTGCGCTCCGAGATGACGCCCTCGTCTATGAGCGTCAGGAGCTCCACGAAGGTACCCGGCTCGACGCCGCTCTCCTTGAGGGTCAGCCCCAAGTAGTTGAGGCTCTTCAGGAGGTACGTGACCAGCCAGTTAGCCACAGCCCCGGCGTCGCCGTACAGGCGGCAGCACTCCTCGTAGAACAGGCTCATGTCCAGGCCCGCGTTGACTATGACCTCCGCCTGGAACCCGCTTATGCCGTACTGCTCCACGAGCCGCCGGGTCCTCTGGGCGGGGAGCTCTGGCATGGTGGCCACGATCTCCTCTACCCACTCGGGCCGGAGGTTGATCTTCACGAGGTCTGGCTCTATTATGTAGCCGTAGTCCTCCTCCTGCTCCTTCCCGCGGAGGCTCACGGTGCTGCCGGTCTCCGAGTCGAAGTGCCTGGTCTCCCTGCTCACGTCGACGCCCATCCGCGCCATGCTTCGCTGCCGGACCGCCTCGAAGCTCAGCGCCTTCTCCACGTTCCTATACCCCGTGATGTTCTTCACCTCGACGCGGCTGCCGCCTTCGACGCTCACGTTGGCGTCCACCCTGAGCGAGCCCTCGGCGTGGGGGTCGTAGACCCCCAGGTGGTCGAGCATGACGCCGAGCTTCTCCAAGAACAGCCTGGCCTCCCTCGTGTCCCCGATGTCCGGCTCCGTCACGATCTCGGCGAGCGGCACGCCGCTCCTGTTGTAGTCGATGAGGTTGTACCGGGAGGAGGTGATGTCCCCGCCGACGTGAACCAGCTTGGCGGGGTCCTCCTCCAGGTGCACCCGCCTTATCCTGATCCTTCTGCCGTTCACCGTCAGGTAGCCGCCCTCGGCGAGGGGCACCTCGTACTGGGTTATCTGGTAGTTCTTGGGCATGTCCGGGTAGAAGTAGCTCTTCCTGCTGAACCTGACCATGGGCGCGAGGACGCAGTTCAGTGCCTTAGCCACCCTCATCCCGTGCTCCACCGCCCTCCTGTTCACCATGGGCTTGCTGCCCGGGAAGCCGAGGCAGATGGGGCACGTGTTCACGTTGGGCTCGGCGCCCACCGTCTCGGTGCTGCAGCCGCAGAACAGCTTGCTCTCCGTCCTGAGGCGGACGTGTACCTCTAGGCCGATGGTCGCCTCCACTTCAGCCAGCCTCCACAGCCGCGGCGGCGCGGATCATTGTGCCCTCCCCCAAGTGGTCGGCCATTATGTGGAGGCCCACGGGCATCCCGTGGGACTCGCCGCAGGGCACCGAGACCATGGGCACCCCGGCGATGTTGGGCGCCACCGTGAGTATGTCCATCATGTAGTGCTGTATGGGCTCCAGCTCGGCGATCTCGTCGAACCTGGGCGCCACCACGGGCATCGTCGGCGTAGCCAAGACGTCGACGTCCCTGTAGACCCTTCTGAAGTCCTCGATGACCCTGGTCCTCACCCTCAACGCCTTCAGGTAGTAGGCGTCCCTGTACCCGGCCATCCTGGCGTAGGTGCCGAGGATTACGCGCCGCTTGGCCTCGTCGCCGAACCCGGCGCTGCGGACGGCGCTGAAGTAATCGTCGAAGCTGCCCTCCAGGGGCAGTTGTAGGCCGTACCTCAGGCCGCAGAACTTGGCCAGGTTCGTCGAGGCCTCCGCCATGGCGATGATGTAGTAGCTGCTGAGGCTGTACCTGGTGAAGGGCAGCGAGACCTCCCGGATGTCCGCGCCCTGGTCCTCGAGGCGCTCGACGCCGCCCCAGACCGCCTCCGAGACGCCCTGGTCGACGCCCTCGCCGAAGTACTCCCTCGGGACGCCTACGCGCAGCCCCTCCACGGGCTCGCCGGCGTAAGCCACGTAGTCCTCCACGGGGGCGTGGAGCACGGTGGAGTCGTACCTGTCCGGGCCCGAGATCACGGAGAGGAGGAGAGCCGCGTCCCTCACCGTCTTACCCATGCAGCCTATCTTGTCCAGGCTGTTGGCGAAGTCGATGAGCCCCCACCTGCTGGTCCTGCCGTAGGTGGGCGTCATGCCTACCACCCCGCAGAAGCTCGCGGGGCAGCTTATGGAGCCGCCCGTGGACTCCGCTATGGCCAGGTGCGGGAACTCCGCGACCGCCGTGACCACGGCGGCGCCGCCGGAGCTGCCGCCCGGGCTCCTCTCGGTGTCGTGGGGGTTGAGGGGCACATTGTAGGGCGTGTTGACGTTGAAGGTGCCGAACCCGAACTCGTCCTGGGCGGTCTTCCCCAGGATGGAGGCGCCTTCAAGCCGGCACTTCGCCACGACTGTGGCGTCGAAGGGAGGCATGTAGCCCTCCAGCACCCTGGAGCCGGCGGTGGACGGCATCCCCCTAACGCAGACGTTGTCCTTGACGGAGACATAGACGCCGGATAGCCGTCCACCGCCCTCGGCGTCGAGTGTCTCGGCTACGTGGTTGAACGCCCTGTACCTGCGGTTTATCCTGTGCGCCTGCTCCAGCACGCTCACTGTATCCTCGGCCCCCTGAAGTACCCGTCTTCCTTGTGCACCGAGTTAGCGAGGGGGTCCCAAGCCCATTCGCTGGTCTCGTCGTCCCTGAGGACGTCCTCCAGCTCGATGGGGTGGAAGCTGGGCTCCACGCCCTCGGTGTCCACCTCGTCCAGCATCCTGAAAGCTTCGAGGATCACTTTGAGCTGCTGCTCGTACCGCATCAGCTCCTCGTCTGTGAGGTTGAGGCGCGCTGCCTCGGCCACGCGGCGAACCATGCCGCCGTCTATCT
>CAYPNN010000205.1:0-4040 GCA_964412065.1 uncultured Candidatus Bathyarchaeia archaeon | reverse complement strand
ATCCATCGGCCCAGATTACCGAGTGAGCCTGAGGCAAGGTTGTCTATGACCCTCACCTTGTTTCCCGTCTCCATGAGCCTGTCCACCAGGTGGCTGCCGATGAAGCCGGCTCCGCCTGTCACGAGGACCTTCATATGCGTTCAAATGAGAAGCGGAGGGTAATCATAAGAAGATTATCTTCGCCGCATGGAGGGGAAGACGAACACCGATATCACGACCTGCGCCCCGACGAAGACGAGGAAGGCGGGGAACAGTATCCTCCAGGTGAAAGCCGCCGTCCCGTAGCGCTGGATCAGGTACACCATGAAGAAGTTGAACACCCCGCCCACGACATCCTGGGCTGCGCGCCAGCTGCTCCACCCCGAGTAGTACCGTATGACCGCGGATATCAGGCTCCAGGTCCCCATGGCCGTGAAGAACCAGTAGAGCGGGGGAAGAAGCTGCCCCGGGACAGGGGTCAACCCGGACACGCCCCAGCTACGGACCCAGTCGAAGAGGACGCGGTGTACCCCGGGGTAGTTCAACGCGATGGTGGCGACGACCAGGAGGAAGACGCCGAAGCCCACGCCCCCCAGAAAATCACTTTCACCCCACTCGCCGAAATCGGTCCACTCGCCTTCAAACGAGCGGCGGATGGGACGCTCAAATCCACGGAACAATGGTCCTGCTCCGCCCCGCACGACGTAGGCGCCCGAGACGCCGTCGGTGAACTTGTCCCTGGGGTCGTCGGTCAGGGCTAAACCCATCACGATGTCGATGAACAGGATCAAGCCATGGATCTTCGAGACGTTCCTCATGAATGCAGCCACGAGCGACGGCTTGCCTCCGCTAGAAGCCTCCACCCTGAGGCCCAGAAACTGCTTGCCCAGCGAAGCCCCGTACATGTACTCCATCGCGGTGAAGTAGATCACCTGCCCAGCCCCGAGGATGAAGGGCAGCCGCCAGACGCCCGTCCAGTCCAGCTCCCCCGAGAAGACGGAGCCGATCCACAGAGGCAGGTAGGCTAGTAGAGCCAGCAACGCCCCCAGGGCTCCGACGATGAACGAGTCGATGGCGTACGCGATGACCCGCGTGACCCACAGCGTCTGCGCCCCGACATCGTGTGTCAGCCTGCTGAGTCCCGTGCCCCGCCTGGGGGAGCCGAGGCTGTGTCCGCATCTCGTGCAGTACGAGGCTTCCTCGTCGTTCCACTCGCCGCAGCTAGGGCATCGCACCATGTCTAACCATTGGTGATGAACGGCGGCCTAGATTTAAACCCTGAGCTAGGCTGGCCTAGAGTCGAACCTCCACTTGAGGTCGAACATGGCGCCCAGCGCCCTTGCGACTCCTGGGTGGAACGTGAGAGCCGCCTCCCTGAGGAAGAACGGAACCCCCTCCTCCTCCACCAAGAACAGCGCCTTGCCGCCGTCCGCGGGGTCCACGACGCAGCCACGGATCTCCACCTCGTCGGAGAACCTCACCTCGTATCCGGCCTCAAACGCGGCTTCTATGGCGCCGAGGATGGCTTCCTGTTTCTCTCTATCCGATTCGCTGAGACTCTCAGGGGACCTCATGAGCATCTTGACGGATACCCCCCGGCTCAGGGCGTCCGCCAAGTCTTCCTCCACCTGCTGGAAGTACTCCATAGCCCTCGTGGAGATGAGCAGCGTCTCTTCAGCCGACTTGTAGAGCTTGCGGGTCTCCTCTATCGAGACGTCGCCGACGCTGACCACGCGTATGAGGCTGGTCCGCTGATCGCTCGCCCCAGCCTTCAGGTACATCTCCGACGCGGCCGACTCGAACTCGCTCCGGTAAGACTCAACGACGCTTAGCCGCCTCCTTATTTCCTCCCTCGACGCCGAAACAAGGGCGTCGGCTATCTCCTCCGGCGAAAGCGGAGCGTAGAGGGCGGGGCGGCCCGGCCTCATTATCAGGAGCCCCTTCTGGCTCAGCTCGTCCAGCACACCGTAGATCCGGGCGTTGGGTACGCCGCTGGCCTTGCTGAGTGTTGTAGCCTTGGTCTCGCCCAGGTACATGAGGTGGGACAGGGCTGAGGCCTGGTACTCGTTGAGCCCCATGTTCATGAGGCTGAACTTGACCTGGTTGACCTTGGGCTCCATCGTATTCCTCTATGTGTTTAGGTTGTCCATATGTCTACATAAGTTTATAACCAAAAAACTTACTATCTCAAAGTAGTAATATCCAATACAGGGTAGTGTTACAGGAGAAAGACACATGAAAGTAATGGTCATGGGAATGGACGGCTACCTGGGCTGGACCCTCAGCATGTACCTCAGCGGCAGAGGCCACGACGTCTGCGGCGTAGACAACATGAGCAGACGCAGGAACGTCCGAGAGATTGGGAGCTGGAGCGCCACCCCCATAAAACCGATGAAGGAGCGCCTAGAGGCGTACAAGAAAGCCACGGGAAGAGAGCTCAGGTTCCACGAGGGAGACCTGCAGGAGCCCAGCTTCACCGACCTCGTCATAGCGAAGGAGAAGCCTGACTGCATAGTCCACTTCGGCGAGATCCCCAGCGCGCCCTACAGCATGATCGACCTATACCACTGCAACTACACGCAGATGAACAACATCGTGGGCACAAACAACATAATGTTCGCCATGAAGAAGCACGTCCCCGACTGCCATCTCCTAAAGCTGGGCACCATGGGCGAGTACGGCACCCCCAACGTGGACATCCCAGAGGGCTTCTTCGAGATAGAGTATAGGGGCCGCAAGGACAAGCTGCCCTTCCCGAGGCAGCCAGGCAGCTGGTATCACCTGACGAAGGTCCACGACACCCATAACATCATGTTCGCATGCAAGATATGGAGGCTCCGGAGCACCGACATCATGCAGGGAGTCGTCCACGGGGTGCTGACCGACGACATGGTGAACGACGACCTGCTCACCAGGTTCGACTTCGACGAGGTCTGGGGCACAGCCCTGAACAGGTTCTGCGCCCAGGCGATAATAGGCCACGAGCTCACCCCCTACGGGAGGGGAGGCCAGACCCGGGGCTACCTCGCGCTCAGGGACAGCATGCAGTGCCTGTCCATCGCCATAGAGAACCCGCCGGATGAGGGGGAGTACAGGGTCTTCAACCAGTTCGACGAGTGTTACTCTGTTAACGAGCTCGCAGAGTATGTGGTTAAGGTATCTAAGGAGTATGATCTGGACGCCAAGATATGGAACATAGAGAACCCGAGGCTGGAGCTGGAGGACCACTACTACAACCCCGACAAGAAGAGGCTCCCGGACCTCGGCTTCAGGCCCACGAACACGCTTGAGGACGAGCTCAGGATCACCATCCCCAAGCTCATGCGGTACAGGGACCGGATAGAGGCAAAGCGGCAGTGCATCATGCCCAAGGTCAAGTGGACCGCCTAGTCTCCAACCATTTTTTATCTTCTACACCAAGTTATTGAGGGATGTCCATGAGGGTAGCCGTGACCGGGGGAGCCGGGTACATAGGGTCCACGCTCGTCGTGAGGCTTCTTGAACGAGGCGACGCCGTGGTCTCGATAGACAACCAGAGCATAGGCGACTACAGTTATCTTGAGAGGCACCTGCAGGGCAGGAAAGCCAAGTGCGTTGTAGGCGACATCCGTGACCTTGATCTGCTCATCGAGATATGGGAGGGATGCGACGCCGTCGCCCACCTAGCGGCGCTGCCGGGGCTAACAAGGTGCAACGAGCACCCGGAGGAGGCCGTGTCCGTGAACGTCTACGGCACCTACCAGGTGATGGAGGCGGCTAGGAGGCTGGACATTAGGCGGGTAGTCTTCTGCTCAAGCGCGTCAACCTACGGCGTCCCCGTCGAGATGCCCGTGACAGAGGAGCACCCGCAGCGGCCCCTCAACCTCTACGGCGTCACCAAGGTGGCGGGGGAGCAGATAGTGAACACGTACTGGGACAACCACGGCATAGAGACGGTGAACCTACGGTTCGGGAACATATACGGCGTCGGCGTGTTCACCCGCTGGGATACGGTGATACCAAAGTTCGTGAACCAGGGGATGAGCGGCGAGTCGCTGACGGTGTACGGCGACGGCGAGTAC
>CAYPNN010000204.1:0-4044 GCA_964412065.1 uncultured Candidatus Bathyarchaeia archaeon | reverse complement strand
ACTTCGACGCCTGCATATTCTACCACCCTGGCGTAGACAACAGGATAGTCTCCGAGACCCACTGCGGGGCCTACTGGAACATAGCATACACCTTCGAGGCGCACGAACCGGAGAAGTGGGGCTCACCCGCGCCTACATTGGGCTGGTACAGGGCTAACCCAGGAGCACTGGACGCCGTGTGCATGATGTACACCGTCACCAAGTACAGCAAGGAGGCCATCCACCCGAGGACAGCCGGGTGGACCATCACGGAGTACGTCACCATCGCCGGCCAGAGCAACACCGCTCCTCCGCTGATCAGCCAGATCCTCTACGCCTTCAGGTCCCCCACCCTCGAGATGCAGGAGAAGACGCACGAGTTCCTGTCGAGGAACGCGAGGGCGGTCGCCGACGCCTGCGGATGCAGGGTCACGGAGAGGATCGTCACAAAGACCCGGGTTGGTCTACACAACACGGCCCTCGCAGAGATAGCCTACGAGAACTTCAGGCTGGTGGGGCCGACGGTGTACGGCGAGGATGCCAAGAGCTTCGGAAGGGAGATACAGAGGAACCTGGGGTATGAGCCCATGGAGGACCCCTTCACAGACGGGTGTCAGAGGCTCCTGACCCTCGAGGAGGGTGAAGACGCCATCAGGAGGCTGCTCCCAGGGTGGCAGACCCACTACTCGTCAGACGACTACGTGGAGTACACGTGGCACGCGCCTTCGGCTCGCGTGAGAACAGCTAAGGCGGTGCTCAGACCCTTCGAGGGCGGCAGCTACCCCCGCTGGGCGGCGCTGGCCATGACGGGTGAACGCAGCACCATAGACCCCGCCATATTCACGGGGGCTAAGGTGATCGCTGGGTGCCTCATCGATCTGCTCATGAAGCGGGGGGTCCTCGCCAAGGCCAAGGTGGAGTTCAACGAGAGGACCGGCGGAGGCGTGGGGGGAAGCAGATGGGTTGCGCCCCTGCTTCCACGCGACCTACCGCCGCCGCTGGAAATCCGGTGGCCTGAGTACATAGAGACGAAGCGGGGGAAAGAGTGGTGGATACCTACACCGAGGTAACCACAATCTCCCCGGTTTAACGCGATAACAATATCTGAACCCGTGTAAAGGTCTGAGTAGACATGGTTGACCCGGTAGTGCTGAGGAACAGGGTGGCGCGGATAATCTCCGTTACACGCTTCCCCTTCGTAGACCAGGAGAACTGGCCCGAAGACGCGAGGACGATCGTAAACGATGAGACCAAGAGGTTCGGCGTCAAGTGGGAGGGGGGCGTCGAGTATCCGAGCATAGTCGTCCTCAACGGGGACGGAAGCATACGAGAGTTTGGGTTAGTTGAACACGCCGAATCGATAACTGAGGGAAGCGTTTCCAGGTGGAGGATGTTGTCCGGCTGCGCTCCCCGTGGACGCATGTACAAGAAGCTCTTCCTGTACGTTCCAGAGGGATTCGAGGAGAAGACGCTTCAGCTTCTAGAGGAGAACGACGTCGAGTACGACGGCATCCGGGGTTACAGCGTACTCGACGGCGGCTTGAGGATCACCCCGTTCAAGACGCTGAACGACGAATACGACCACCAGGTAACGTAGTCAAAACATTTCGTCGAATGTCATGGCGAAGAGCTGGGCGCTCACGTGCGCGATGCTTAAAACGGTGCACGGGACGTTATCATTGATGAAGAGAAGACCTTTAGGCAGGACAGGGCACGACAGCACGCTGGTTGCTCTGGGTGGAGCCATATTCATCTACCCCGTCGAGGAGAAAAAAGGGGACGAGTTCGTGAAATACGCCCTGGATATGGGCGTTAACCACATCGACGTGGCCCCCACGTACGGCGACGCCGAGGCCAGGCTCGGGAAATGGGTTAAGGAGTACCGCGACGACGTCTTCCTCGCCTGCAAGACGGGGAAGAGGACGAAGCGGGAGGCTCACGAGGAGCTTATGAGGAGCATGGACCGGCTTCAGACGGACTACCTCGATCTTTACCAGTTCCACGGGTTGGATAACCCCGGGGAGCTGAAGACGGTCGTTGGCGAGGATGGGGCTCTCCAGGCCTTCACGGAGGCTAGAGAGGAGGGCCTCATAAACCACATCGGGATCACGAGCCACGACCCCGAGAACATAATGAGGGCCCTCAAATACATGGATTTGGATACCATCCTCCTCCCAGTCAACTACGTTTTGCATGCACACCCGGAGCCGAGGAACGACTATGTGCCCGTGCTGGAGAAGGCGAAGCAGCTGGACATCGGCGTGATAGCCATGAAGTCGGTGGCCAAGGGTCGTTATCCCTCCGTGGAGTGGACCCGCGAGACGTGGTACGAGCCTTTCACGACCCGAGTGGAGATCGAGGAGGCGCTACGGTTCACCCTTTCTCAGAGCATAACCACCGTCGCGACCTCATCGGACATGGAGATCGCGAGGACTGCGATCGAGTTGGCTGAGGACTTCGTTCCCATGGACGATGAAGAACAGGCTACGCTCATCAGAAAGGCGGCTGACTACAAGCCCCTCTTCCCCAGAAATTGAAGTACGCGACAGACTAATCTCTACTAAAAGCCCTTTTTTCCTGAGCATTGAGAAAAGGGCTATTTTGGAACCAGTTTTGTGATCTTGGACGTGTCGGACTCTCTTCGGATAACCTCGATCGCGTTCATGCAGCTCGATTCGCTTCTATAGCCTTCCCCCGAGTCAGCCATCTTCTTGTTGTTTGGTGCAATGAACCGCCACCTCCAATCACCTGCCTTGTCCATGTACATCTGGAACTTGTAGGGCACCTCTTCACCTCCACACAGATGCTTGACGGTACAAGCTGAGGTTTTATAATCAAAACGGTAGATGAGTACCTATTATTAACCTATTTTTCTGCTTGATTGAATCTACATAGGCGATAATCCATATTATTTTAGGAGATCAACGACTATGAAACATAATTAATCGAAGAAGAATCATCGTTTCCCTTCAGGAAAAAGAAAAGGGTTAGATTTCTTCTAGTAGGCTGACGAACGTGTCGTGGTGGTCCTCCTCGTCGCTGAGGATCTGCCGGAACAAGCGGTGGGTGGTGTGGTCCCCCTCCTTCCACGCCTTGTCGAGAATCTGTTTATAGAGTTTGATGGCGCCCTCCTCGTCCTTCTTGTTCTGCTCGATCATCTCCTTGAGGGTGTCGCCTACGAAGATGGGTGTCGGCTTTGTGGTGGGTTTCTCGCCGAGGTAGAAGAGGCGCTCAGCGATCATCTCGGCGTGCTTCATCTCCTCGACGGCGATGGACTCTAGCTCGTCCTTCACCGCGAAGTGCTTGACTCCGCTCCACTGGACGTGTTGCCACATGTACTGGATGGCGACCTGAATCTCCATGGCGATGGCCTTGTTCATCATTTCGAGAAGCTCTTTCGAGGCCAATGGTATCACTAACATTTAATTTAATTTACAATTATAAATATACTACGTAAACACGTCGAACCGTTAGCCGAGCAACGGCTCCATCCCTTCCAAGTGGATATCGATTGGATGCGAAAGGGTGGCAGGTGGGATAGGAAATCTACTGGCTTCTTCCCCTGGCTTGTATCCTCCAGACGGCCTCCAGCGTGCCGTCCCTGACGCAGTGCAGATGGTCGTAGAGGTTGGTGTTGGTGCAGCAGTGGGTGGGGATGAGCTCGAACTTGTCGCCGACCGCCAAGTCGAATCCGGGGTCCACCTCGATGTGGCCGTGCTCCTCGTTAGGCCTGACGTACCTTGCGTCGTCTCTGTCCTTGACTGGTGGCATCCCGAACTCGAAGGTGATGGTCTTGAGGCCGGCGTCGCATATCACTTTTCCCTTGTGGCTGGTGCTGATTATGGTGCTGAGTATGCTGAGGGCGTTTCCGAAGTCCTCTAGGCCGGGGACCTGGCTGTAGCGGGCGTCCATGAAGACGTAGCTGCCCGCCTCGATCTCGGTGACCCCCGGGTGCCTGCCGCTGATCATGTGGGTGCCTGTGCCGCCCGCGCTCACTATCTCGACTCCTATGCCGGCGTCCTCCAGCGTGTCCTTGGAGCCCACAAGCTTGTCCATTGCCTCCGT
>CAYPNN010000203.1:0-4064 GCA_964412065.1 uncultured Candidatus Bathyarchaeia archaeon | reverse complement strand
GGAGAAGGCGCCCCACGTGTTGGTCATCGGCAACCTCGGGTGCCCCCAGCTCTCTCTGGGGTGGGGCGTCGAGGAGGCGGTCAGGTGTGTGGAGATGGTTGAGGCGGACGCCCTCGCGGTTCACATGAACCCCCTGCAGGAGGCGGTGCAGGTGGGCGGCGACGCCAACTACAGCGGCGTCCTCGATAATGTCAGGGAGTTGGCGGGCGCCTTGGACACGCCCATAGTCATGAAGGAGACGGGCTGCGGGATCGCCTACGAGGAGGCTGTGAAGCTGGAGGAGGCTGGGGTGGCCGCCGTGGACGTCAGCGGCGTCGGGGGCACCAGCTGGTCAGCAGTAGAGTACCACATCGCGAGGGAGGTCGGGAGGAGGGACCAGGAGTACCTGGGGCAGGCGCTGTGGAGCTGGGGGATACCCACCGCGGTCAGCGTCGTCGAGACGAGCCAGAGCACCGGCCTCAAAGTCATAGCGTCCGGCGGAATAAGGACCGGCGCCGAGATAGCGAAGTCCATCGCGTTGGGCGCAGACGCCGCGGGGATGGCTAAACCTTTTCTGGAGAAGGCTGTCGAGGGTAGAGAAGAGCTGGCGGAGTACGTGGACAACGTGATCCAGGAGCTCAGGGTGGTTATGTTCCTGATCGGGGTCAGGGATGTCGCGGAGCTGAAGAACGTCCCCACTCTGATAATGGGTAAGACAGCCGAGTGGCTTAGGCTTCGGGGGTTCGACGTGTCGAAGTACGCTGAACGAGCCCGAGACAAACTTTAAGAGTCTCTCAAATTGTCTAACACTGAACCAGGGGAAGGGTCATGGCTCAAATGAAAGCCATAGAGCAGAAACTAGCTGAGAACGCGAATATGATCAACGGCTTCCTTGAGAGGGAGCTCAGCGGACAGGAGCCGGAGTCCCTCGGAAAGGCGAGCCTGCACCTCATAGAGGCTGGGGGTAAACGGCTTAGGCCGTACATGACCGTTAAGGCGTGTGAGGCGGTGGGCGGTCGGGCCGAGGACGCCGTCCCGTTCGCCGCCGCCGTCGAGTTTCTCCACAACTTCACTCTCGTCCACGACGACGTGATGGACCGCGACGACCTCCGCAGAGGCAAGCCTACTGTGCACAAGGTATACGGCATGCCCATGGCTATTCTGGCTGGGGACCTGCTGTTCGCCAAGGTATACGACGTCATGGTGAGGAACAGGCCGGCAGGGATGTCCCCCGAACGGCTCATCGAGAGCATGGGCAGGATCACCGAGGCTACTTTGAAATTATGCTTGGGGCAGGCGCTTGACATAAGCTTCCCGAGCGCCTCGGACGTGTCCGTGGACGACTACATCCGGATGGTGGGCGCGAAGACCAGCGCCTTGTTCAGGGCGTGCGCCCAGGTGGGTGCATTGGCGGGCGGCGGCTCGGATGACCAAGTAGATGCCCTTGGCAGCTTCGCGTGGGACGCCGGCGTCGCCTTCCAGATCGAGGACGACGTACTGGGGGTGACGGCGGAAGAGGAGACGCTCGGCAAACCGGTGGGGAGCGACCTCCGGGAAGGGAAAAAGACCCTGATAAACATACACGCCTTGGAGAACGCCACCGAAGAACAGAGTAAGCTCCTCCACAAGGCGTATGGTGTCGAGGACGCGTCCCGCGAGGACATTGAGGCCGCCGTCAAGACCTTGGAGGAGGTTGGCTCCATCGCCTACGCGAGAAGTGTGGCGGACGAGTACGTTACAAGGGCGTTCGAGTCGCTGGACGCGTTACCCGACACCCCCGCCAAGGACGAGCTGAAGGCACTCGTAGAGTACTTCGTCAAACGCGAGTACTAGAGAAAGGAATAATAGACATCTTCCTCGTATTTCATCGGGACCAGCTGTGTCCATGAGCAAACAAGAGATAATGAAGGCCGCCACCAAGCACGCGGCTCACAACGCCTCCCAGCACGACGGAGTAGCTCAGGCGGGGTCAGTGATAGGCAAGGTTCTCGGGGAGTATCCCGAGCTGAGGCTCAGGGCGAAGGAGGTCGTCCCCACGATAAACGAGGTCGTGGAGGAGGTTAACTCGTGGACACAGGAGGAGCAGATGCGGTACGTAGAGGAGAACCACCCCGAGCTCCTTGAACGAAGGAGGGTCGAGGAGGAGGAGAAGACCCTGCCGCCGCTGGAGAACGTGGACGATTGGCCCATGGTCAAGACGAGGTTCGCGCCGAACCCCGACGGCGCGCTGCATCTCGGGAGCGCTGAGCCCATCATCTACTGCGACGAGTACGCCAACATGTACGACGGCCACTTCATACTCCGGTACGAGGACACCAGCGCAGAGGTCAAGCCCCCCATCCCGGAGATGTACGACGCCATACTGGAGGACCTCGAGTGGCTCGGCGTCGAGGTGGACGAGAAGTACCGGCAGAGCGACAGGCTCCCCATCTACTACGAGCACGCGGAGAGGCTGCTGAGGGAGGGCAACGCCTACGTATGCACCTGCGAGGTGAAGACCTTCAGGAAGCTCTACATGGCAAGCGAGGCGTGCCCGTGCAGGGAGCTGCCCCCCGAGACGCAGCTCAGGCGATGGGAGAAGATGCTGGACGGCTCCTACGAGAAGGGCGAGGCGGTGGTCAGGATCAAGACCGACCTCGACGACCCTAACCCCGCTGTGAGGGACTGGCCTGCGCTCCGCATAAGCGACGTCGAGCACCCCATGCAGGGCGACAGGTACCGGGTGTGGCCCCTCTACAACTTCAGCTGCGGCATCGACGACCACCTCATGGGGGTGTCCCACATCATCAGGGGCAAGGAGCACGACGTGAACACCACCAGGCAGAGGTGGCTCCAGAGGCACCTGGGCTGGCGGTACCCCGAGATCATCAACGTCGGGAGGCTCGGGCTGGAGGCAGGCATCCTCAGCAAGTCCAAGATGCGGGCCGGGATAGAGGACGGCACCTACTCGGGGTGGGACGACCCCAGGCTCGGCACGCTGAGGGCTCTGCGGCGACGCGGGCTGCAGCCAGGGGCCATAAGGGCCATAATGATCCACGTGGGCCCCAAGCCGGTGAACGTCACCATAAGCTGGGACAACATCGCGGCCGAGAACAGGAAGATCATAGAGCCCATCTCGGACAGGTACTTCTTCGTGGAGGACCCTGTGAGGCTCACCGTCACGGGCGTACCGGAGAGGCGCGTCGCCAGGCTGCCGGTGCACCCGGACTACCCCGAGAGGGGTACAAGAGACTTCGTGTTGGCGCCGAGGGACGGCGCGCTGGAGTTCAACGTATCAGGGAAGGACCTTGAGCGGCTCAGGGTCGGTAGCGTGATCAGGCTTATGGGCGTCATGAACATCGAGGTGACGGAGGTGGGCGGGTGCGGCGTCAAAGCCGTGTACCACTCGACGGACTACCAGCTGGCGAGGGACAGGGACGCCCCCTTCATACACTGGCTGCCAGCCGGCGTCGGCGCAGGCGCCCAGGTGGTTCTACCGGACGCCACGAGGGCGACCGGCCTCGCGGAGGAGACGGTGCACGAGATGAGGAGCGGCGAGATGTTCCAGTTCGAGAGGTTCGGCTACTGCCGCGTGGATATACCTAAGCCCTTCGTCGCCTACTTCACCAATAAATAAGGAAAAACTGGGTCGTTAACAGCAGTCTAGCCCAGACACTGGTTTGAACCCCTGTATCTCGGCGCTGTATATGCCCCCGCCGCCTCTTCTGCTGAGTTCCTTCACATCATTGAACCCTGCTTCCCTCAGCTTCTCTATGTAGTCGCCGCCGTCTATGGCGCCTGCTACGCACCCCGCCCAGCTGTCCAGGTCTTTCTTGACGTGGTCCGGGAGCCCGCCGTCCGTCACGATGTCCGACACTATCAGTCTTCCGCCTGGCTTGAGAACCCTGTACGCCTCGACGAACACCCTGTCCTTGTCCGGGGCAAGGTTTATGACGCAGTTGCTTATGATGGCGTCGACGGAGCCGTCCTCCACAGGGAGGTCCTCGATGTCTCCCTTCCTGAACTCGACGTTCTCGACGCCCGCCTCTGCCGCGTTCTTGTTGGCTAGGCTTATCATCTCGTCGGTCATGTCCACGCCTATAGCC
>CAYPNN010000202.1:0-4067 GCA_964412065.1 uncultured Candidatus Bathyarchaeia archaeon | reverse complement strand
AGGCCAACTTCAACAGCTTCTACAGCCTCGTGGAGCCCGGGGACACCGTGGTCTCCGTCTACCCAGCTTACCAGCAGCTATACAGCGTCCCCAAGGGCTTCGGAGCAGAGGTCAAGCCGCTTCGCCTGACCCCCGAGAACCGGTGGCTCCCGGACATGGAGGAGCTAAAGGAGCTGGTGGACAGGGAGACGAAGATGATAGTAATTAATAACCCCCACAACCCCTGCGGCAGCCTCATCGACACCCCGACGCTCAGAGCCATATGCGAGGTCGCGGAGGCCGTCGACGCCTACGTACACAGCGACGAGGCGTACCGGGGACTCTACCTCGACCCAGCCGACCGAGTGCCCAGCGTCGTGGACATATACGATAAGGGCGTAGCCACCGGGAGCTTCAGCAAGCCCATAAGCCTCACGGGCCTCAGGCTCGGCTGGATCACCGCGAACCAAGAGACCGTCCACCAGTTCAAGCTACACAGGGACTACACCACCATAAGCAAAGGCATGATCGACGACGCCCTCGGAGCCCTCGCCATGCGGCACATCGACCGCATACTGAAACGCAACAACGGAATCATCAAGACGAACCATAGACTCTTGGACGAGTGGATAAAAAACGAGCCCCTCATAGACTGGGTCCCTCCGCGGGCCGGCAGCGTGGGCTTCATGAAGCACCACTTGGACGCAACCGCGTGGGATATCTGCAAGGAGCTCATAGAGGAGAGGAGCACCTTCATGGTACCGGGAGACTGCTTCGGGTTCAGCGACCACATCCGCATCGGCTACGGCAACAACGTCGAGGTGCTGAAGGAGGGGCTGGGTCGGTTCAAGGAGTATC
Organism: uncultured Candidatus Bathyarchaeia archaeon; assembly: GCA_964412065.1. Taxonomy (GTDB): domain Archaea; phylum Thermoproteota; class Bathyarchaeia; order TCS64; family TCS64; genus RBG-16-57-9. The sequence goes on along the minus strand of CAYPNN010000202.1, from coordinate 3,230 downwards.
TTGACCGCCACAGGTAGGCGACGTTCATTACACAACAAACCTAGACGGCGCCTGTCTTGCCGCTGTTTTTGAGTAATGTTTTAATAATGATCAATGTTTCAGAATATTGAACATATGTTCAATAAAATGAAAGCATTCTCGGGGGCATCGTTTAAGATGCTATCCGTGCTCGCGTTAGACTCGATGCGGGTCTTCGTCCAGAGCGAACTGGCCAAGGAGGCCGGCGTGAGCGTCGGGTCGGCAAGCGAGAATCTACCAGCCCTAATAGAGTTGGGGCTTGTTCATAGAGAGAAAAAAGGGAAAGTCTATCTTCTCAGATACAACGCTGAGAGCGCTGTAGCGCGTCAGTTCAAGGTTCTTCTCAACGTCGTCGAGCTCATCGACCTCGTCGAGTCGTTGAAGCCCCACGTGAAGAGGGTGATATTATACGGGAGCGCCGCCTCCGGGACAGACGTGAAGGACAGCGACATCGACCTCTTCATCCTGGCAACCGATAAGAAGAAAGCCGCTGATACGGTAAACAGTTACAAGACAGACAGGTGGCTGTCTCCCTTGATCGTGGACGTGAACGAGCTCACACTCATGAGGAAACAAGACGCCCCCCTACATGAAGAGATACAGAAGGGCATCGTGCTATGGGAGACAGAGTAACCCCGCCCATAAGGCGACTAATCGAGGAACGGAAACTAACTAGGTTCCGAGCCAGCTCAGACATTATCGAGAAGGAGTTGGAGGGTGCCAACTACGATCTGAAGAGGGTGAAGGGGTCGCTCGAACGAGAAGACTACAAATGGGCGACGGTTCAAGGCTACTACTCGATGTTCCACGCCGCCAGGGCTCTGCTCTACACCAGCGGATACAGGGAGAAAAGCCATAGGGCGCTTGTAACAGCCCTGAACGAGCTGTACGTGAAAACCGGTAGACTAGAGTCGGTTCACTTCGAAAACCTAAAGCACGCGATGGATCTGAGGGAGGAAGCGGATTATGGCATGACTTTCTCGGAGACTGGTGCCATAGAGTTGGCCCGATACGCTGATACGTTCCTTACAAGAGTGAAGGAAATACTCGGGAAGTGACGGTTGTGGCAGAGGGACGAAAGGGATCAAGGCGTAAGCATAGGGTTGTCGTCAGCCGCTGCCTCGGATTCGATGCCTGCAGATGGGACGCAGAGATCATCCGCAGCGACGCGGTGGACGAGCTCAGGGACCGCGTCGAGTTCGTAACGGTGTGCCCCGAGCAGGGCATCGGGCTAGGCGTCCCGAGGAAACCGATAGATCTCGTGTTGGTCGGCGGCGAGGTCCGGGTGATCCAGAGTGAGACGGGGAGAGACGTGACGGACGAGCTCAGAGGCTTCTCCGAGGCCTTCCTCGAAAATCTGGGGGCAGTCGACGGGTTCATACTGAAGAGCAGGTCACCGTCATGCGGACGCGGAACAACCAAGATCCATGACGGGTCTGTGATGAACATCGGCTCAGGCGTCTTCGCCTCATGCGTGGAGAACCGTTACCCCGATCGCGTCATCCTCGACGAGGACGAGCTCGAGGAGATGGGCCCGGAGGCCTTCCTCCGGCTAGTCGCCTCCCACTGATCTCCTGTATATGCCTCTCAGCATCGCGATCTGCCCGTTGTGGTGGATAAGCTCGGCGAGAAGGTGGAACAGCAGGCTCTTCCTGTCCGTCTCTCTGCCCAGACGGTCAGCGACGCAGCGAGCTCGTCGTCAGACAGATCTATGACCGTATGTCCTATTTGCTCGAAGAAGTATTCCACGTGATCCTATATGAGTCTGACCTGTGAGGCCATAGAGGAATAAGGGGGCTTCTCATTCTTTATCGGTTCTCTATCGCCGCCTGTACCTCCAGCCTGAACTCGGGGGTTCTCCAGTGGCTCTTGATGGGCCTCTGGTTCACAATGATCATCTCGTTACCCCGCCTGGACGACTCCTCGGGGGTCGTCCACATGTTGACGATCTCGACGGGGTAGCCCGGCTTGACCTCTTGGATCAGCTTCTTCATGTTACATGCGAAGCTGACGCTGTACTCGCAGTTCACGTTGTAGAAGACCATCGCTCTACCCGCGTCCTCCGGGAGAGGATTGTACCGCGTCCTCTCCCTCGGCGTGTAGCCGCCGTGGATCTCCAGGTACATCTCGCCGTCGCCCTCCCTGAAGCCGTTCCTCGTGTAGAACTCCTTCAGGTCGAGGCCCTCACCGGTGGCGAAGGGCTCGGTGACGAGGAAACGGCACGGCTCCCCACGCAGGCTCTCCATGCCTCCCCCTGCTTCCCTGACTAGGTCGGCGAGGAGGCTTGAGCCCGCGCCTTTGCCCGGTACGCGGGAGTAGACGCACTCGATGCGTACGACGCCTTCGCGGGCGCCTGCGAGGTAGGGGAGAGCCTTCTCGGGGTAGTACGTTATCTGGGACACTGGCTTGCCGTCGAGGCACGCCACCTTCGTGAATGGCCCGTGTTCGCTGAGGGTATCCCTGAGCCACATCTCCCTCAGCCGCCTGCCCTCCATCACCTTCGATCCCGGCCCCGCGTCAGGGCTGCACACCCTGAACACGTCGTCGAAGCCCTCCTTGACGATCTTCACCTCTATCATGGAAATCAATGTATGAGGCAGCGATGTCACTGATAATCTTTAACAATCACACGGGACAGGTGTAGATTATTGGGTGGATGCGTTGGCTGACATCTGGGCTTGGATGGGGAACCTTGTGGCGTCCTACGGCTACGCCGGCGCGTTCCTCATCAGCATCTTCGGCAACTTCACCATCTTCTTCCCGGTGCCCTTCGCCCTCACAATCTACGCCTTCGGCGCCACCCTCAATCCCATGCTCCTGGGCCTGGTCTGCGGCGTGGGCTCGACCTTAGGCGAGTTCTCGGCGTACCTCATCGGCCGAGGCGGCCGCAGGATCATAGACGACAGGTACGGCGAGCGACTCGAAACCGCCAAGCTCCTGGTTCAGGAGTACGGGATGGCTGTCATCTTCGCCTTCGCGGTGCTGCCGCTGCCAGACGACCTGATCCTCATACCCCTCGGGATGCTCCGCTACAGCCTGAAGAAGGTGATGGTCGCAATGTTCCTCGGCAAAACCATTATGTGCGTCGCTGTCGCCTACGCGGGCAGGTACAGCTACGCTTTCATCAGGGACGTCTTCGCGTCCAGCGGAGTCGTGGGGGGAATCGCGTCCACGCTGCTGCTCGCGATCATAGTCTACGCGATGATAAAGAT
>CAYPNN010000201.1:0-4077 GCA_964412065.1 uncultured Candidatus Bathyarchaeia archaeon | reverse complement strand
CTGCGGCGGCGAGGGCTGCGAAAGGTGTGGAGGCACCGGGCTGAGCCCCGAGGCTTCCAGCGTAACATACGCCGGCCTCAGACTCCCCGGGCTACTCTCCCTGAGCGTCGACGAGGCTTTCCAGCTGTTCCAGGGTAGCCCCGTGCCGGAGTCGGCTCACAGGCTCGGCGAGGATATAACCAAGAGGCTCGTGGCGCTCAGGAAGGTGGGGCTCGGCTACGTCTCGCTGGACAGGCCGTCCCCCAGCCTCTCGAGGGGGGAGTCCCAGCGCGTCAGGCTCGCGGTGGCGCTCACCAGCAGACTCGAGGACGTGCTTCACGTGCTGGACGAGCCCACCATCGGGCAGCACCCCCGCGACGTCTCAAGGCTTCTCCCCGCGTTCAGGGAGCTCGGGGGGCCGGTGCTCTACGTGGAGCATGACCGCGTGGCCGCCGCCGAGGCAGACAGCGTCGTGGACCTCGGCCCCGGCGCCGGCGCAGAGGGGGGCATGATCACATTCACGGGCACACCGGGGCAGCTCTGGGAGACAGACACCGTCACGGGCAGGTACTTCAGCCTCAGGTCTAGGGTTGAGGCGCCCGGGAAGAGGCTCCCGGCGGAGCGCTTCATCACCCTGAAGGGCGCAACAGCCCACAACCTGAAGGACGTCACCGTCAAGGTTCCGGTGGGGCGCCTGACCGTGGTCACAGGCGTCTCCGGTAGCGGGAAGAGCACCCTCGTGGAGGACGTGATGGCAGCCAGCCTCAAAGGGGGAGCCCCCGTGGGCTGCGAAGAGGTGGAGGGCCCAAGGCTGAGGCCCGTGATGGTGGACCAGAGCCCCATCGGCAGGAACCCCAGGTCCACGCCGGCGACGTACACCAAGCTCAGCGACATCGTCAGGGACCACTACGCCTCAGAGACGGGGCTCTCGGCCAGCCACTTCAGCTTCAACAGGCCCGAGGGCGCGTGCCCCACATGCCAGGGCATGGGCGCCGTCGAGGTCAAGATGCGGTACCTGCCGTCTACCTGGATCACCTGCCTCGACTGCGAGGGCAGACGCTACAGGGACGAGGTGCTGGACGCAAGCATAATGCTGGACGACAGGATGCTCTCGGTAGCAGACTTCTACGAGCTCTCAGTAGCCGATGCCCACAGCCTTCTCACGCGCTCGGGGATGGAGTATAAACGGAAGAGGCACGCCCTCAGGATACTCAGGGCCCTCATGGACATCGGCCTCGGGTACCTCGGCCTAGGCCAGCCAAGTCCAACCCTCTCTGGGGGGGAGGCGCAGCGAGTTAAGCTGGCGAAGTATCTGGGCAGGGGCAGGCTGGGCGACAAGGTCATAGTGCTGGATGAGCCTTCCACGGGGCTTCACCCGGCCGACATCGACGGCCTCCTCGTGGTGCTGGACCGGCTGGTGAGGGGGGGCGCCACGGTGGTCGTGGTGGAGCACAACACCGACATAATCAGGGCCGCGGACTGGGTCATCGACCTCGGGCCGGGAGCAGGGCCGGAGGGCGGCTACGTGGTCTACATGGGGGAGTGCGACGGGCTTATGCGTTGCGGGGAGTCGGTCACGGCTTCCGCCCTCAGGGAGGAGACGCAGCTGGAGCCCAGGCGGGAGCCATCGGCCTCTTCCGCCCCCTCGACACACATCAGGGTGAGGGGCGCCAGGGCCAACAACCTAAGAGACGTCGACGTGGACATCCCCAAGGCCGCCCTCACGGTGGTGACGGGTGTGTCTGGGAGCGGAAAGAGCAGCCTAGTCAGGGACGTGCTGGAGGCCGAGGCCAGGAGAAGATACCTTGAGACGCTGAGCCTCTACGAGAGGCAGGGAACCAGGGAGGGCCCCGAGGCCCCGGTGGAATCCGTGACCGGCCTAGGCGTCACCCTCACCGTGACCCCAGACAGACGACTATACAACAGGAGAAGCACCGTGGGAACGGCCACGGAGATAAGCCACCACCTCGCGGCCCTCCTCAGCGTCCTCGGCAGGAGGACGTGCACAGAGTGCGGCGCCGAGATGGACAGAGGCCAGACATGGGTCTGCCCAGCCTGCGGGGCCGAGGCGTCCATCGCCCCGCCCAGACGGTTCAACCCCGCGACCTACGCCGCCGCCTGCACAACGTGCAACGGCGTAGGCAGCCTCATCAAACCTGTGCCCGAGAAGCTCATCGTTGACCCGGATAAGCCCCTCTGCGGCGGCGCCATGTACAGCCCCGGGTTCTTCCCCCAAGGATACCTCTGCAAGACAGGCAACGGGGGCTACGACGTAGTCCAGGCCTTCGCCGCGCGCCATGGCTTCGACCCCGCATCCACCCCGTGGAGTCGGGTCCCCGAGGACGTGAGGAACATGTTCTACCACGGCGATCCGGAGCCCCTAGAGGTCACCTTCAGAAGCCCCAGGGGGAGGACACATAAACGGACGCTGGTGTTCAACGGGTTCTACGGGTGGCTCAGGGACTGGGACGTGGGAGGCACCTACACGGACACGGTTACCTGCCCGGCATGCGGGGGCGCTAGGCTCCGCCCGGAGTACCTGGCCGTGAAGCTTGGCGGCTACAACATCCACCAGCTCAGCGAAATGCCGCTGGAGACGCTTCAGGGAGCTATGGAGGGGCTCGATGTTCCAGCGGGTCACCCTGCTTGGAGGAGCCACGATACGATCGTGAGGAGGCTCAGGTTCCTCATACAGGTGGGCCTCGGGTACATCCACCTCAACAGGGTCTCCGCCTCACTGAGCGCCGGGGAGGCCCAGAGGGTCAAGCTCGCAGGGCTCCTGGGGAGCGGCATCACGAGCCTCACCGTGCTGATGGACGAGCCCAGCAGGGGGCTCCATCCTGGGGAGGTGGACGCTCTCCTCGACGCCCTCTCCGAGCTCAGGGACGAGGGAAACACCGTCGTAGTCGTGGAGCATGACCCGGGGCTGATCCTGGGAGCGGACCACATCGTGGATATGGGCCCAGGGCCGGGGACACAGGGAGGACGCTTAGTAGCCGAGGGTAGCCCATCTGAGGTCTCCATGTCGGACACAGTAACCGGGGCGTGGCTACGGGGCGAGAGGAAGCCGGCCACTAGAAAGAGGAGGAAGCCGAGGAGGTGGATGACAGTCAGAGGCGCCCGGGAGAACAACCTGAAGGGAGGCGACGTGGACATCCCCCTAGGCGTGCTGGTGGGTGTCTGCGGCGTCTCGGGCTCAGGAAAGAGCACGCTCATGATCGACACCCTGGGGAGGGCGCTGAGCCCAGTGAGGCAGACCACCAGCGTCGCCTACGAGCCCATGCAGCCTGGATTACACGACGAGATCGTCGGCGCCCCACGGAGGACCCTCCTGGTGGACCAGTCCAAGAAGGGCGTCAGGAGCCCCCTCAGGTTCCTGAAGCTGAGGAGGCGGCTCACGAGGCTCTACGCGGAGTCCGAGGACGCCAGGGCCATGGGTCTCGGCGAGAAGAAGCTGGGTCAGAGGTGTACAGTCTGCAACGGCTCGGGGTACCGGAGGATCGAGATGGAGTTCCTGCCCGACGTACACATGGAGTGCGAGACCTGCAGGGGGACAGGATACGCCCCCGAGGCCTGGGACGTGGGGCTCAGGGGCTACAGCCTCCCCGAGCTCAACGGCCTCACCCTAGCCCAGCTCCACGACCTGTTCGGCGACGAACCGGCGTTAGCCGAGCCGTTAAAGGCGGCGATGGACACCGGCCTCGGGTACCTGGTGCTGGATCAGCCGGGGCACACGTTATCCGGGGGAGAGGCCCAGAGGCTCAAGATCGCGGCCGAGCTCTGCAGGAAGACGCGGAGGGGCAGCCTATACATCCTGGACGAGCCCACCGTGGGCCAGCACATGGAGGATGTGGACAGGCTCACGGGGGTCCTCCACAGGCTCGTGGACGAGGGAAACACCGTGGTGGTTGTGGAGCACAGCCCCCACCTCCTAGCCCAGTGCGACTACCTGATCGAGCTGGGACCCGAGGGCGGCCCGGGAGGAGGAACCGTGATCGCCGAGGGGATTCCCGAGGAGCTGGCCTGCATGGACACTCCATCCTCGGTCTACCTCAGAGAGGCGCTGGGGGGAGAGCCATGACCTGGGCGCCCCTCCTC
>CAYPNN010000200.1:0-4078 GCA_964412065.1 uncultured Candidatus Bathyarchaeia archaeon | reverse complement strand
ACGCGTGCACATCTGGGCCCTGTCTCTGAGGGCATCCATGCGCCTCGTCTTAGCCATATCCGTCGAGCGGTACACTACACCACGCCCTGCTCCCTGAGCCTCTCGTACTCCTCGGGGCCCAAGCCTAAAAGTTCTCGGAGCACCTCGAAGGTGTCCCCGCCAAGCGTCGGAGCAGGCCCACGGGGGATGGGTCTTGTCTCTGACATCTTTATCGGGTTGCCCTGGACCCTGACGGCTCCAACGCCGGGCTGATCCAGCTCCACCACCATGCCACGGGCGCCGCCGATGTGCCTGTCCATGGACGCCTCCCTGACATCGTAGATCGTGCAGGAGGGAACACGACTCCTGTTGAGCAGCTCGACGACGGCGTCTTTCTCTCGGCGAGTGGTCCACTCCTCGATGAGGGGCTTCAGCGCCAGATGGTTCTCGACCCTGAGCATGTTAGACGCGAACCTGGGATCATCCCTCAGCCCCGTGAGCCCGGTCACCTCGGTGAACCTGTCCCATATAGACTCGTTAGCTACGCCGATGACGACCCAGCCGTCACTCGCCCGGAAGGTGTCGTAGGGGTAGATGAACTCGTAGCGGTTCCCGATGCGCCCCGGGACCTGGCCGTCGACGTAGAACCGCTGGGGGATGTTCTCAAGCGCCGCGAAGACGCTGTCCACCAGCGAGACGTCCACCATCTGCCCCTCCCCCGTCCTCTCCCTCACGTTGAGGGCGGCGAGGATGCCCACGCAGCAGAAGAGGGAGCTAAGTATGTCGCCTATCGCGGTCCCGGACCGTGTGGGCGGCCCGTCGGGCCAACCGGTGATGCTGAGGAGCCCCCCCATGGCCTGGCCTATGATGTCGTATCCGGGCCTCTCCCTGTAGGGGCCGTACTGGCCGAACCCCGAGATGGCGGCATAGACCAGCCGGGGGTTCACCTCCCTGAGCGCCTCGTATCCCAGGCCGAGACGCTCCATGGTGCCCGGCCTGAAGTTCTCGAGGAGCACGTCGCATCTCTTCACCAGTTCGACGAAGAGGCGCCTACCCTCGTCGGTCTTTAGGTTTATCGTGATGCATCTCTTCCCCCGGTTCAGGTTTACGTAGTACATGCTTTCCTTGCCCAAGAAAGGCGGGAACTGCCTGGAGTCGTCGCCCCTGCCCGGGACCTCCAGCTTCATGACTTCAGCCCCCATGTCGGCCAGCAGCATCCCGCAGAAGGGCCCCGCCAAGACCCTGCTCAGGTCCAATACCCTCACGCCAAGAAAGGCATCACGATTAAGCATAGGGAAAAATACTGACGGTCACGCTATAAAAGCGGTTTCAAAGAGGTATGGGAAAAATTGAGGAGCTAGTCTATTACCATCACAGGGGTGTATACGGCGGGTATCTGACGCTCTATGGTCATCACGGCGCCTTGGCTCGGCCTTATCTCGATCCTGAAGTTCTCGTACGGGTGAGTGTACATGATGGATCTGCTAGCTGGGATCGGGTCGAGGTCCGTTAACAGCAGCTCGGTGAAGTCGATTGTCACCTTGAACTTCTCCCCTGTCTCGAGCAGGGTGTCAGTGTCACCGTTAGCGGTATTGATGGTCATGACTGTCCCGTTAACGTCATAGATCTCACCGTGGCATACGTCGTTCGTGAACGTGGCTACCAGCCTGCTGTCGTCGCAGTCGACCGGCTCGTGCCCCTGACTCAGCTTCATGTAGAAGACAACCTTGGTTAAGCAGATATCTGACTGCTGGGCTCCGGGATTAGTCGTGTTAGAGAAGAACGCGATAAGGCCGCTGTCGATGAGCATGGAGCTGCTGGCCTCGCTCATGCCAGCGGAGATCACGGACTGGGCCTTCTGGGCCGTCAGGAACCCCATGTTTAGTATGACGAAGGCGAACGCCGCGGCGGTGATGACGAAGGCGACGAGGATGATAGCCGTCTCTAGACCGGTCATGGCTCGTCTTGACTTGGAAATGGTCTTCATTTTACCAACACCAGTTAACTAGGTTTGGAAAGCTTTCCTCGTACCACTTTATTAAGAAAATGTATGTAGGCTCCATGATCAACAACACCGAGTGCCTTAGCCAAAGGTTATCAATCGACGCCGCGGAGATAGCCACGATCAAGGTGCCGAGAGCAAGACCAGCCTATAAGCTCTGGCTGGAGACCGACGAAGGCCATGTCTTCGGCCCAGGCGTCTACAGCCTCCTCAGGAAGATACAGGAGAAGGGAACCCTCAAGGAGGCCGCCGCCTCCCTAGGCATGAGCTACAGGTACGCGTGGGGCCTCATCAAGAAGGCGGAGGAGAAGCTGGGGGAGCCCCTCATATCCGCCACGAAGGGGGGGAGACACGGAGGGGGAAGCACCGAGATAACGGAGCTGGGGAAACGATACATCAGGGACTTCGAGAGATTCAGGAGGATGCTGGACGAAGTCTCTGAGGGCGCCCTCTGGGAGGCTCAGATCCGGGGAACTGTCCTCGAAGTAGTCGAGAAAGGAGACCATGTAGAGTACATCATAGAGATGAAAGATGGACCGTTAAGAGTCTCACAGCCTAAGAGCGGCGCCGTCAAGGAGGTCGGGGACGTCGTGCTGCTACATGTGGCTCTTGAAGACTAGCTTGGGTTTACGTTTAATATATCTATGAACTTCTGGTAGCGGTGCCTGATTCCGTGTCCCTGCGGCGTCAGATCGTAGAAGCATTTCAGGCAGTCCTCGGGGCTCTCGCTTTTCGTTATGTAGCCAATTGCGCAGAGGTCGTTGAGGTGGTGATAGACGTTCCGGATGTCGTTGTCATTCATATAGACATAGAAGCTGTTCTTGAGCTGCTGCCATATGCTGTACCCGTAGGACTCTCTGTCGTTCTCGCAGTCGTTGCATATCACTGCCAGTATCTTCATCTTCGTCGCACCGCATGTTCCCTTGGGTTTAGGCACAGGGCTGCCCTCGAAACGCTTATATAAAAGCCGATTTATTTATAATTTACGTATGGGTAAAATATCCATATAAGTTTCTCTAGCAATACCACGAGGGACAGAACAGAGTGAAAGAGGAAAAAGTCCATAACGAGTGCCCTAGATGCGGGAGCACCCACCTCATAAGCGACCCCGAGAACGGCGAGATGGTCTGCGCCAACTGCGGCCTAGTGGTGGAAGAGGAGCTCATAGACAGGGGGCCTGAGTGGAGGGCCTTCACGGCCGACGAGAAGGAGAGTCGGACACGCACAGGGCTCGGCATTAGCTACACCCTCTACGACAAGGGGTTGTCCACGGTCTTCAACGGGTACAGGGACGCGCAGGGGAACAGGCTCAAGGACGAGACCCGCATAAAGATGGACAGGCTGCGAAAATACGACAACCGCAGCAAGTTCGACGAGACGTGGAGGCGAAACCTGAGCATAGCCATGGCTGAGCTTGACCGTATAGCGGCGGCCCTACACCTGCCCCAGAGCGTCAAGGAGCAGGCGGCCCTCATCTACCGCAGAGCCCTCAAGATGGACCTCATAAGGGGCCGTAGCATCGACGCCTTCGTCGCTGCGTCCATATACGCTGCTTGCAGACAGTCAAAGGTGCCCAGACCCCTGAAGGAGATCACGAAGACGTCCACCCGAGAGCACAGCGAGGTGGCGCGAACCTACAGGCTCCTCATAAGGGAGATGAAGCTGAAGATGCCTGTGGACGACCCCATGAAGTTCATACCCAGCATCGCGTCGAAGCTCAACCTGAGGAGAGACACCGAGCAGTACGCCATAGACATCCTCAGGAGAGCCCAGAAGAGGCAAGAACTCACCGGGAAGGACCCGAGGGGAGTCGCCGCGGCGGCGCTTTACATGGCTTGCATCGATAACAACGACAAGAGGATCCAGAAAGACGTCGCGGAGGCTGCGGGCACCACAGAGGTCACCTTACGTAACAGGCTGAGGGGCCTCGAGGCCACGCTGAAGCTGCCGCAGGAAACGCCGGAGAAGGAGATACGCCAGATAATAGACTAGCAGCATCCCTGGGCGGCGTGTCAAAACAGAAGATCATAAACCTTTTTTCTTACTTATTCTTTCTAGGTGAGATAGTTTTGGCTGAGGATAAGCCCAGCATCGTGG
>CAYPNN010000199.1:0-4100 GCA_964412065.1 uncultured Candidatus Bathyarchaeia archaeon | reverse complement strand
CTCCAGCGCCCTCTCGTAGGCGGCGTCGAAGTCCCCTGCGTCGTGGCCCTCGTCCTCCAGCTTGTAGACCCGCTCCTTGTAGAACTGGTACGTGTTCACCCTGTTGAATGTAACGCAGGGCTGCAGCACGTCCACCAGAGCGAAGCCCCGGTGCCGGATGGCCTTCTTCAGCACCTCGGTCATGTGCTTGGGCTCACCAGCGAAGACCCGTGCCACGAACGCGGCGTCGCCCGTCAGCGCCTGCGTGAGCGGGTTGACGCCCGGCTCGAAGCTGCCCCTGGGGCTGGTCTTGGTCACGAAGCCCTTCTTGCTCGTGGGGCTCGTCTGGCCTGTGGTCAACCCGTAGATGAGGTTGTCGTGTATCACATAGGTGATGTCCACGTTCCGCCTGGCGGCGTGGGCCAGGTGGCCCAACCCGATGTTGAAGGCGTCGCCGTCCCCGGCGAAGCCCAGCACCGTTAGGCTGTGGTTCGCCAGCTTGATGGCCGTCGCCGCCGGCAGCACCCTGCCGTGGATGGCGTGGAAGCCGTTCACGTTTACGTAGTCGGTGAACTTGCCGTGGCAGCCGATGCCCGTCACGGCCACCACCTCCTCGCGCCTCAGCCCTAGGTCCACGAGGGCCTGCTTCACCGTCATGAGTATCGCGAAGTTGCCGCAGCCCGGGCACCAGGTGTTGACGGCGGGGGTGCCGAAGTCCTTCATGGTCAGCGTCACGCCACCTCCAGAACCCTGTCTCGTATCTCGTGGGGCGTGAACGAGCGCCCGTCGTAGCGGAGAGCCATGTTTTTGAAGCTGTAGCCTGTGTTCAGCCTGATCAGGGTCCCCAGCGGGGACGCCCTGTTGTTCTCGATGAGGATGGTCTTGTCTTTGAGGTACTGGGAAAGGCCCTCGGGGAAGGGCTCGATCACGGCCACCTGCACGTACCTTGCCTTGACTCCGTTCTCCTCTAGCATCCCTATGGCTTCCAGCGCCGGTCCCTTGCTGCTTCCCCACCCCACGAGCGTGACGTCGGGGTCTTCCGCGCCGTACACCCTTATGGGCTCCAGCTCCTCGACTGCCTCCTTGATGTGGGGCGTCTTCCTGAACCGTTTGTCGACCATCTCCATCGTCAGGCAGGATTCGGAGGTGCTGAACCCGCGTTCCACGTGCTATTTAATTTTGAAAAACACCAGCGCGTTCATCGTCCCCGGCGAGACGCGGGGGCTGACGCCGTCCTCCGTGATCCTGTACCTCCCATACTCCTCGTCGCCGCTCCACTCTTTCAAAAGCTTGCCTCTGTCGATCTCAACCTTCGAGAAGTCGAAGGGCTCCGTGGTCTTGTGGCTCTCGACGACGTTCTTGTCCGTGAGCAGGATGACGGGTATCTGGAACCTCTCGGCTAGATTGAACGCCTCGGCGGTCATGTGGAAGCACTGATCCACGTCGCCCGGGGCGAGGACCACGCGCTGGAATTCCCCGTGGGCGCCGTAGACGGCGAACAGCAGGTCGCCTTGGGCTGAGTAGGTGGCGAGGCCTGTGCTGGGGCCTGGGCGCTGGGCCAGCATAACCACCACCGGCGTCTCCGTCATGGCGGCCATGCTCAGGCCCTCCGTCATGAGGCAGAAGCCCCCTCCGCTGGTTGAGGTCATGGAGCGCACCCCTGAGTAGCCCGCGCCCACCGCCATCATGATGGCGCTTATCTCGTTCTCCGTCTGCACCACCACGACGCAGCTCTCCTCGTCGTGGGCGAACATGTAGTGCAGCACCGGGCTGGCCGGCGTCATCGGGTAAGCCGAGTAGAACTTGCAGCCGGCGGCTACCGCGCCGAGGGCCACCGCCTCGTTGCCTGTGAGCCATATCCTCTCAGGAGGCTCCCCAGGCTCCACGGCGCACTGGAACCCGTAGTCGTATTCAACCACCTGCTCCCAGCCCCTCTGAAGCGCCTCGACGTTCGTCTCGACTATCCTGGGCCTCCCCTCGAAGGTCTCGGCGACCACCTCTTTCAGCGTCTCGAGGCCGAGCCCAATGAGCGCAGCCACCGCGCCCAGGGCAACGGTGTTCCTCATGATCTCCGAGCCCTCAAGCTCCTTCACGATGTCCGTCATCGGCACAGGGTAGAAGGTAACGTCGTCCCTCCCTGTCTCGCCAGAGTCCAGTCCATGCTTCTCGTCAACTATGACCCCGCCTCCTTTGTTCACGCTGTCGAGGTGGATGGAGACGGTCTCCTCGTTCAAAGCCACAAGAAGATCGGTGTGCGGCGTAGGGCTGTGCACCTCCCTGCTCGAAGCCCTGACCCTGTAGAAGTTGTGGCCCCCCCTGATGAGGCTCGGGTAGTCTATCTCCCCGAAGCAGTGGAACCCAGCCCTCATCAGCGCCTTCCCGAGAAGCATGCCGCTGCGGCTTATCCCCTGCCCCGCCTCGCCCCCTATGATAATCGAAACCGTGTCGTCTAACAACCCTGAACACTTCATCTCAATCACTCAAAATATAGAACATGAATACACCGAGAAGCACGGTTAATATAGGTTTAGCATGGACTGGCTGTTCACGGCACTCAGAAAACATTTAAAACGTATAAACCGGCGATACATGGGATAGGTGAAAGCTATGCCTACAATCACGGTTAGTGACGCTTGTGATGGAGACGAAGTGTGCGTCGACATCTGCCCCATGAACGTGTTCGACCTGGTCGATAACAGGTCTGTCCCTGAGAGGGCCGACGACTGCATCATGTGCATGGCGTGCGTAAACGCCTGCCCCCAACAGGCCATCACAGTTGAGGAGTAAATCCCCCCGATAAGAACCCTTTTCCACCTATTTTTACCTATTTTTAATGTCTAGTGCTGCCTGACACCGATGGCTCTGACTATGTCGGCGGTGTTCTCGCACCAGTCGGCGATGGTCTCGAGGGCGTCTAGGAACTCGTTAAGCAGTATGAGTGCGCCGGTGGTGAACTCCGGGAACTCCAGCGACGCGAAGTGTTTCCTCGCCTCCCCGTAGAGGTCGTCGATGTTCTCCTCAAGCATCTCCACCTGGTTGGCAAGCGTCAGCGCCTTCCTGCTGTCCTTCGGGAGAGCCCGGATGCACTGGGTCAGCACCCTGACGCAGTCAACGTCAGCCCTCGCCATGTTCATGGTGGCGACCTTGATCTCGTCAGGCGCCTTCTCGAACGGGATGCTGTTAAGGATCCTGCCTGCCTCCTTGCTCCAGTCGGCGATCCAGTCCACCGCACGCACGAGCTCCATGAGGTCGTCCCTCTCCTCGGGGAACATCTCGCCCTCCGTGAGCTCCTCCACCATCATGCGGCGGAGCTCGTCGGCCTGCATCTCCATCTCTGAGACGCTCATGTAGGACCTCTTGCATTCATCGGGCCTGCATTCGGCCGCCGCCTCCACCATGTGGTAGAGGCTGTTCACCGCCTTCTGGGTAAGCTCCAGGTGGTCCTCCACCATCTCCAGGACCTTGTACCCTCTCTTGGGGGCGAACCAGCCGAATATTCTCCTTGACAAGCTAAGCCAACAAATCTCTGTATTACTATACTATATACTTTCCTTCATCATTTTGGCTAGATCAAATAATAGTACAGGATAATGGCGGTGGGAATGATGTGGAACAACGCCACAATTATGAGCATCGTCCTCCGCGAAGAGGATACAATGGCAGCCACCCGCCTCACGAGCCTCGAGAACGGTTCAAGCAGGGGCATGAAGACCAGCGCGCCCACCACGTTTATGGTGAGGTGCACCAGCCACACCCCTAGACTGATGGGGTCACCCGTAGCCAGCGCCGCTATCATCACATCGAAAACGGTCCCGACGTTGGCGCCGAGGATGTAAGGCAGGATATAGTAGTCGGCCCTGATGACGCCGCTGGAGGCCAGGGGGACCAGAAGCGAGACCATCACGGTGGTGCTGGGCACCAGAACGGTGAAGATGAAGCCGGCGGCGAACGCCCTCAACGGCCTCGTGAAGGTCATCCTGATCAGGTTCCAGCTTCGGGGCATGCTGAAGATAGCCGTCATGTACCTTTCCACGGCCCCCAGCGCGCGCGCCAGCGTCAGACCCCCCAGCACTATCCCGGCCCAAGGGGGGGCGAGCCCGAGGAGGGGATCGCCCCCGGGT
>CAYPNN010000198.1:0-4121 GCA_964412065.1 uncultured Candidatus Bathyarchaeia archaeon | reverse complement strand
GCATAAGACCCATGACCACCCCCGGAAGCGGCAGGAGAAGAGCCGTCGTGACCTTGAACGGCATCAACAGCAGCATCACCGCTATCAAACCGAATATGGCTCCGGAGGCACCGATCACAGGCACGTCTGATGCCGGGTTGACGGCAATGTGGATTAGACCAGCGAAGATCCCTGATGCCAGGTATACAAGCCCGAACCTCAGCGAGCCTACGTCCCTTTCAACCTCCCCACCCACGGTGTGAAGCACGAATACGTTGGAGGCTAGATGCGCCAGGTTCGCGTGGAGAAACATGTAGGTGACGAGACTCAGGGGGCTGGCCACGCCTACGGCGGATGGTATGAGCCCATAGCCATATAGCAGGCTCAGCGAGAAACCCTCGGACCCAAAGAGAGTTACCGAATATATTAGGACGCAGAGAGCGATCAGAGCGTTCGTCACCGTTGGTCTACTCTTTTCGTTCTCTGCCATGAGCATTGAATGCGGCGGCCTCCGTAAAAACCCAGCGCCATAAGTAACTCTTTTCTGATAGACCGTGTAGACTGTACAGGAACATTAAGAGGTGAGAAGGTTTGAGTCTACGGCCAATAGATAACCCGAAGATCATCGGACGCGGGACGTGGTACGACAAAGCGGCGGATGAGCTGGTGAAGCGGGAGAAGAAGCTAGGCCGTAGCATGAACCTTCTACGGACGGAGAGCGGGCTCGGAGCCAGCGGCTACCCTCACATCGGCAGCCTAGCCGACGGGCTCAGGAACTACGCCTTAGCCCTCGCCCTGCAGAACCTGGGGTACAACAGCGAGTACATCGCCTTCGCCGACGACAAGGACGGGCTCAGGAAGGTACCCGAGGGGATGCCCGACGAGCTTGAGAAGTGGCTCGGATACTCTGTGGCCACCATCCCCGACATCTTCGGGGACTGCCACTTCAGCTTCGGCGAGCACATGAGCAGCCTACTCAAGGATGCGCTGGAATTCAACGGCGTCAACTACACCCCGATGTCGGGGTACAAGGTGTATCAGGAGGGCGTCCTCAACGACGAGATTATCACCATCTTGGACAACCACGAGAGGGTCGGCAGGATCATCGAGAGCGTCTCGGGGCAGGAGAAGTACACAGAGGCCCTCCCGTACTTCGTGGTCTGCGAGGAATGCGGCAGGATATACACCACCTACGCCCACGACTACAACCCATCCAGCCACACCATACGGTACGAGTGCAAGGGCATGGAGGTCAAGGGACAGTGGCTCGAGGGATGCAGCCACAGCGGTGAGGTGGACGTCATCAGCGGCAACGGTAAGCTCAGCTGGAAGGTGGAGTTCGCGGCCCGCTGGCACGCACTCGACATCAGGTTCGAGGCGTACGGCAAAGACATCGCCGACTCTGTGCACGTCAACGACGCCATCTGCCGCGAGATATTCGGGTGGGAGCCTCCCATGCACGTCCAGTACGAGATGTTCGTGGACCGAGGCGGCAGGAAGATAAGCAAGAGCGCGGGCAACGTGTTCACCCCGCAGGTGTGGTACAGGTACGGCAGCAAGGAGAGCCTCAACCTCCTCATATACAAGCGGTTCGTGGGCACCAAGAGCGGAAGCGTGGACGACGTCCCGGTCCACATGGACGAGCTCGACGACTTGGAGGACGTCTACTTCGGGAAACGGAAGGTAAAGGACGAGCTTGAGAGGTACAAGCTCACCGGCCTATACGAGTACAGCCACCTGCTGGAGCCGCCGGAGGAGCCCCAAGTGCATGTACCCTTCAACCTCATGATTAAGCTCGCCAGGTTCGCCCCAGAGGGGGCCGAGTACTACTTCATAGAGACGAAGCTCGACGAGTACGGATACCTGAAGGAGACTACCCATGGGCTGGAGGAGCGGATCGAGCGGGCCCTCAACTGGATACGGGACTTCGAGGAAGAGGAACCCGCACGCGTTGAGCTAACCAAGGAAGAAAAGGAGGCCGTGAAGGCTATAGTGGGTGAGCTGGAGAAGGCGTCAAACGAAGACGAGTACCAGGCGGCTGTGTTCAGCGTCTCTAAGAGCACCGGCGTCAAGGCTAGGAAACTGTTCCCCGTGCTCTACAGGATACTGCTCGGTAAGCCTCAGGGACCCAGGTTCGGTCCATACGTCGGACTCGTGGGCAAGGAGTCGGTGATAAAGGAACTCGAAGGGGCCCTGAAGCAGTAGACAAACGTTCTTTGATAAAAAACAGGGAAAAAGGGTTTAGAGGGTGGAGGCTACGCGTATGGCTTTCCGGCTTTCCCCCACTCGTACTTCTCTACATCCTGGATTACCACGGTGACGGCGTCGGGCCCACAGCCCACCGCCTCACACATGGCTTCCGTGAGGAGCCTGATGGTCTTGGCCTTCGTCTCCTTGTCTCTTCCCTTGAACCATTTTACCTCTATCAGCGGCATATCCGGTCAACCACTCTATAGCAGTATTCGATAAGAAGCCTTCGGGTGAGGCGGGCTCCAAACTCAAGATCCTCATCACTTCTCAGAGGGGCAAACATATCATCGCCCGCCCCTCATGAAATCGGGCTCCGAGACAATAAGGGTTCCCCATGGAAAGACATTAAACCCCATGCACGTGATAGATTCGCCATGGACCGACCCGACAAGACCATGTACTTCCTCAAAATCGCCCTCAGCGTCGCAGCCAGAAGCACCTGCCTCCGACGCAAGTTCGGGGCAGTCATAGTCAAGGACAACACCATAGTGGGGACGGGGTACAACGGGAACGCCCGCGGCGTCGTGAACTGCCACGAGGTGGGCTGCATCAAGGATCTCATGGACGCCCCACAGGGAAAGGCGTATGACTACTGCCCGGCGGTCCACGCCGAGGAGAACGCCATAATAAACAGCAACAGGGCGGACAGGATCGGCTCCACGCTGTACATTGCCGGCCTAGACAGGGACGGCAACTACACCATGGCGGTCCCGTGCCAGAGGTGCCAACGCAAGATCATCAACAGCCAGATAGCTGAGGTGGTGATACTGAAGGACGACGGCGCCCCCATGAGGATCGACGTGAAGGAATACGTCAAGGCCGACGGAGACTGGTACAGGGAGATGCTCCGTAAGGCTCAGGAGAGGTAGCCTCGACAAATTTATAAACCAACCCAACTCAAACCTATCGATAATGTCAATTGAACTGAAGATCGAAGACCTCGAAAAGGAGATCCAGGCGCTGATAGACAAGATAGATTCGATCGAGGATAAGCTCGAAGAGATAGGTGAGCGGCTAGACGAGATCGAGGAAAAACTTGAGGAACAATAACCATATACCTATTTTCTCTCACCCAAAGCTTAATTACCCTAACCGTACGCCCCAATGAGGGACGTAGGGCATGGCTTTCGGGGAGCACACCTCAAAGCAGATAATCGGCACCAAGTCGACGGAGCTGCAGGGAAGAAAGGTAGTGCTATGCATCACGGGCAGCGTCGCCGCCATAAAGAGCACAGAGATCGCCAGGGAGCTAATGAGGCGGGGCGCCGACGTCTACGCCGTCATGACGCGTAGCGCTCAGCAGATCGTCCACCCCGACATGGTGGAGTGGGCCACGGGGAACCCCGTGGTAACCGAGCTTACAGGCAGGATCGAGCACGTCACCTATGCGGGCGAGCACGAGGAACGCGCCGACCTCATACTCGTGGCGCCATCCACGGCGAACACCATAGGGAAGGTCGCGGCGGGGATAGACGACACGCCCGTGACCACGACGCTGACCACCGGGATAGGGGCAGGCATACCCGTCATCTTCGCCCCAGCGATGCACGCCTCCATGTATAACCACCCCGTCGTGCTGGAGAACATCGAGAAGCTGGAGACGATAGGCATCAGGGTGCTCATGCCGCGGATGGAGGAGGGGAAGGCCAAGATCCCTGGCACCGATGAGATCGTGCAGGCTGTCGTAGACGAGCTAACCGTAAATAAAGACCTAGTTGGGAGACGTTTGCTGATAACCGCCGGGCCCACGCGAGCGTACCTGGACGCGTTCAGGTACGTCACCAACCCCAGCTCGGGGAAGATGGGCGTGGCGTTGGCTAGTAACGCGCTGGCGCGGGGGGCAGAGGTCACCCTAGTCTATGGGCCGGGTACCGCGAATCCGCCGAGGGAAG
>CAYPNN010000197.1:0-4121 GCA_964412065.1 uncultured Candidatus Bathyarchaeia archaeon | reverse complement strand
GTGTTGTTGAGCTTGTGGGATCCACCGCAGACGAGGTCCTCCCTCTTAAGGTAGACCCTGCAGCCCACGTCGCGGCTGAGCCTCTCGGCGTGGTATAGGGGTGTGGGCCTCCCCGCGTAGTCCCTGAGGAGTCTCCTGTACTCCTCCTGGAACCCGGGGTCAGGGAGTATCTTCTCGTACGCTTCCTCCAGCTCCTTGAGGGCAGGCATCAGCATCTCGCTGACGTACTGGCCTCCAAACCTCCCGTATCTACCCTTCTTCATATCGGCTTCACTTTCCTCACATTCACGATGAATGACGCTATCTTATCGGGGTCTTTGAGGCCTGGCCTTGACTCGACGCCGGAGCTTACGTCAACGGCGTATGGCTTCACGGCCCGGATTGCCTCCTCAACGTTCATCGGGTTAAGGCCCCCCGCCAGTATCATCCGTTTGGGATGGATAGCCTCCCTGAACCTCGCACTCATCTCCCAGTCCCGCTGGACTCCTGTCCCCCCAAGCTTGCCGGGGACGAAGGCGTCGAGAAGCAGCGTGTCATAGGCCCCTGTCTCCTCGGCTGCCCTCATCAATCTCTCTGGCTCTGGGCTGATCCCCTTGATCAGGCCTACGCAGGGCATCATCTTCTTCAATTCATTCGCGTTTGGTGTCCCTTCGCCGTGTATCTGGAGGGCATCCGGCCTAATAGCCTTGTACGCTTCGACTATCTCATCTACGTATTTAGGAATCATGACCAGAACAGTCTTGGTGAAGACTGGAACCTGTTTGACGAGCTCTGCGGCTCTTTCCAGTGAGAGGTTCCTAGGCGATGAGGGCACGCCGACTACGAAGCCTACCGCGTCGGCTCCGGCGTTTACAGCCGCTTCTAGGTTTTCTTCTCTGGTGATCCCGCAGATCTTGACCTTCACCGCATTCATGCCTTGACGAACCCCCTGACGGTTTCCTCTATGTCCCCGGAGGCCATGATGGCTGAGCCGATGAGGAAGGCCTGAGCGCCGCAGCCTCTGAGGAAGAGCAGGTCCCCCGGAGTCCTTATCCCGCTCTCGCTCACGATCGGAGCATCCCCCTTGCCGCGGCTTTCTAGGACGCGGAGAGTTACCTCAAGGTCCACTTTCAGGGTTCTTAGGTCCCGGTTGTTTATTCCTATGAGGTCGGCTCCTGTGTTCAGTGCAACATTATACTCCTTGGCGTCGTGGGTCTCGAGGAGCACCTCGAGACCAAGCGCATGAGCCTCACCTATCATCGAATCCAGGCTGACGCGGCCTTTGCCCCTCTCGAATACCTCCATTATCAGGAGGACCGCGTCGGCGCCGAGTTTCGCTGCGGCCTCGATCTGCTCCGGGCTTAAGACTATGTCCTTCATCAGCAGGGGGAGCCCCGTGGAGCCCCGTATCTGCCGGAGATACTCCAGGCTTCCCCTGAAGTGCTTCGGCTCGGTGAGCACCGATATCCCCGACGCACCACCCGCCTCGATGGCGTGGGCGATTCCGGTTGGGTCGATGTTCTCCCTGATTGAGCCGAGGGAGGGTGAAGCCCTCTTCACCTCGGCGATCACCGGGTTGTCTCTGCAGCTCTCTATCATGCTCCTGAGGCTGATGTTGGCGTGGGGCTCTGAGGGCTGGACGGTATAGTACCCTTCCTTCAGAGTCTGCTCGGCATCCTTCACGAGCTGGTCAATGAAGTCAACCATATCTCCGTTCAAGCTCCTCAAGCCTTGTGAGATCCCCGCCGGATGCCTTGACGAGGGATCCGAGCCTCTCGTAGGCGGCCCCGCTCCCTATGGACTCCCGGGCCAGCTCCATCCCACACATGAAGTCGTCGGCCTTCCCAGCCACAACGATCCCGGCTGCGCTGTTCATTAGAACTATCTCGGTCCTCGGGTCGTCGTAGCCCTCGATCCCGTTGAGTATCCGGTAGGTGAGCTCAGCGCTCTCCTTCGGGTCTCCCCCTCTGATCTCCTCCGGACTGGCATGTCCAACGCCAAAATCCATGGGGGTCACCTCAAAGGTGCTCACCTCGCCATCCCTCAGCCAGGACACCCTCGTGGCACCGAGGTTCGACATCTCGTCCATGCCGTCGAGACCGTGTACCACCATCGCCTCCTCGCTGCCTAGACGCTTCAGAGACTCCGCTAGAGGCTCAGTGAGGTCGGGGTCATAGACTCCGAGTAGCTGCGCTGATGCCCCGGCGGGGTTCGTGAGGGGGCCTAGGATGTTGAAGACCGTCCTGACGCCCAGCTCCCTCCTGGGGCCGATGGCGTGTTTCATCGCCGGGTGGAACGCTGGGGCGAACATGAATCCGATGCCCACCTCCTCGATGGAACGCTCGACGTCCCCCGGATCAAGGGCGAGGTTGAGCCCCAGCCCCTGGAGGACCTCGGCGCTGCCGCAGCTGCTCGTGACGGAGCGGTTCCCGTGCTTCGCGATGCTCACGCCGGCACCTGACACGACGAAGGCAGCCGTCGTGCTGATGTTGAACGTATCGATTCTATCGCCCCCGGTCCCGCAGGTGTCAACAAGCCGCCCATCCACCTTCGGGTTGATCCTGTGGCAATGCTCTCTCATCGCTGAGGCGAAGGCGGATATCTCGTCGATGGTCTCCCCCTTCATCCTGAGGGCCGTGAGGAACGAGCCGATCTGGGCGTCCGTGGCTCCCCCCGACATGATCTCATCCATGGCTTCCTGGGCCTCCTCGAAGGTGAGGCCCCTGCCTTCCACCAGCTTCTCAATGAAGTACTTGAACACTGAGTCACATCCCCAGGAAGTTGGTTACGATCTTCTTCCCCTCGGTGGTCAGGATGGACTCGGGGTGGAACTGGACCCCCATGATGGGGTGCTCCCTATGTCGGATGCCCATGACCTCACCGTCATCCTTGGCGTAGGCGGTCACCTCCAGACAGTTCGGGATAGAACGCTTCTCACCGACGAGGGAGTGATACCTAGTCGCCTCGAAGGGGTTCTCGACCCCCTTGAAGAGGCCCCGGCCGTCGTGCTCTATCAAGCTCGACTTGCCGTGCATCAGCCTCTTTGCCCGGATCACCTTGCCGCCATAGCAGAAGATGATGCCTTGGTGGCCTAGGCAGACTCCCAGGAGAGGGGTCTCTGGTCCCATGTTACGGATGATCTTAGCGCACCCGCCGAAGTACCGGATGTATCTGGGGTCCCCGGGGCCGGGGGAGATGACTATCCGGTCTGGTCTCAGTCTCTGGGCCTGGGACAGCGATATCTCGTCGTTCCTGTAGACCACGGGGTCACCGCCGAGCTCCCCGATGTACTGCACCAGATTATAGACGAAGGAATCGTAGTTGTCGATGACCAGCACCTTCAAGCTTCACCGCCTCCCGCAGCCTCCAGCGCCCTCATCAGGGCAGCCGCCTTGTGCTCCGTCTCGAACCACTCCTTCTCCGGGTCCGAGTCAGCCACCACGCCACCCCCCACCTGGATGGTAGCCCTATCTCCGTCGGCGACGAGGGTCCTGATCGATATGGCGAAGTCGGCGTTGCCGTTGTAGCTGAAGTATCCCACGGCGCCTGCGTAGGGGCCCCGCCTCGTGGGTTCAAGCTCCTCGATGATCTCCATGGCCCTGACCTTTGGGGCCCCGGAGACTGTCCCCGCCGGGAAGACGGCTCTGAGGGCGTCGTAGCAGTCACTGTTCTCCCTGAGGGTTCCTCTGACCTGGGTTACGATGTGCTGGACATGGCTGAACTCGTGGATGGTCATATACTCCGGGAGGTGGACGCTGCCATACCTAGCGACCTTCCCGATATCGTTTCTGCCGAGGTCGACGAGCATCACGTGCTCGGCCCGCTCCTTGGGGTCGTTTATGAGCTCCTCGGCGAGGCGTGCGTTCTCCTTCTGGTCGTCGACCCGGGGGCAGGTTCCGGCGATGGGGAAGGTGTCCACGGTGTTTCCGTCGACCCGGACCAGCATCTCAGGGCTGGAGCCGATTATCTGGCGATCCCCCATCTTGAGGTAGTACATGTACGGGGAGGGATTGATCTCCCTGAGGCTCCTGTAGAAGGCGATAAGGTCTCCTCTGAATCTGAACTCGAAGCGCTTCGAGGGAACCACCTGGAAGATGTCTCCGGCGGCGATGTACTCCTTCGCCCTCTCGACGGCTGCCATG
>CAYPNN010000196.1:0-4130 GCA_964412065.1 uncultured Candidatus Bathyarchaeia archaeon | reverse complement strand
ATACAGAGCTAACCCGCTTCTCAAGGGAGAGGCCGAGAGAGTTAACGAGGCTCTACTCGGGGGAGGGTTCGTCGGGGTCCAGCTCGACCCCACCAACGACGGATACGGCGTCAACGGCTCAGCGGCGAAGCAGGTGGTAAGCGTCTCAGGGAGGCATGAGGCGCCGGTGTACGTCCACTCAGGCGACTCCATATTCTGCCCGCCCGAGCATGTAGCCGACCTCGCGTCGAGCTTCGAGGGCGTGAACTTCGTGACGGATAAGAGCGCCAGGGCCCCGAGGGCTGCGCAGGCTCGTGGTAACCTGTTCCTGATGACATACTCCTTCCCGACGACCGCCTTCCAGAGGGGACACACGGAGGGCTTCGATCTCGATAGACTCGTATTCGCATCGGAGTCCCCCGTCGGCAACCTCGACGTCGAGATGAAGGCGGTGGAGCTGGCCGGACTGGATAAAACCACAAGGGAGAAGCTCCTCGGCGGGAACCTCCTGCGGATCCTGAGGTTATAGCTAATAACACTCCAACCATTTCGAGGCTTAACCCTGAAACCCGTCAATTTGAAGCCGATTATACGGCTGGTAAACCATGGATAAGCGTCATGTCTCATCGACCTGTAGGCACGCCACGTGGTGGTCGGGTCTACACTCCGTCAAAGTAGGCTTCCTTTCCCTGCAAACGTCCCTGACGTAGCTGCATCTCGGGTGAAACACGCATCCAGGGACGTCGTACGGCGGCTGAGGCAGCTCTCCCGGCATCCCAATCAGCTCGAAGCGATCCGAGTCGATCCGGGGCGCGGAGAGGAGCAGCCCCCTCGTGAAAGGATGCTTGGGGTTCTCGAAGATCTCGTAGACGTCGCCGTGCTCGATGATCCTCCCGGCGTACATGACGTACACGTAATCGCACATCTCAGCTATCACTCCCAGGTCGTGGGTGATCAGCAGCATCGATAAGCCGAACATCTTCTTCACGCCCTTCAACAGTTCGAGGACCTGTCTCTGGACGGTGACGTCTAGATCGCTCGTGGGCTCGTCGGCGATGATCAGAGACGGATTGCAGATCAGGGCCGACGCAATCATTATGCGCTGGGCCTCGCCGCCGCTGAACTGGTGCCGGAAAAATCGAGATCTCCTCCTCGCATCCGGCAGCTCCACCTTGCCCAGATGGTCGATCACCATCTCTCTGAGTCGCTGCCTCTCGATCTCCTCGTGGGCGTCCACGGGTTCCCCCGTCTGTTCTCCCACCTCGAGTATCGGGTTTAGTGAGCCAGTAGGCTTCTGGAATATCACGGATACCTCGTTTCCCCTCAGTTGCCTGAGCTCCTCCTCGGACATCTCATATAGGTCCCTCCCCTTGTACAGGGCCTCTCCCTCTATGCTCCACGGCGGCTTCCCGGCTCCGATGGGCTGGAGTATGCCAAGGATCGCTTTAGCTGTGATCGTTTTTCCTGCGCCGGTAGGGCCTATCAGCCCAACCGTCTCGCCTTCGCGAATACTGAGGTCCACTTCCTCGACAATCGTTTTAGAGCCCTCTCTATCGATGAGCGAAACCTTCAGGTTCTTCACGTGCAGAAGTTCCTTTCCCCTTCTCAAAGAAGAACACTACAGTCTGATCAGAGTATACAAAAATTTAAGGCGCGCGCTACCGTCTTCGCAGCCTCGGGTTTATTATCTCTTCCATCGTCTGCCCTATCAGCACGAGCGACGCTATTGTGAGGGCTATCAGGAGCCCCGGGGGTATTATCCACCAGAAGGCCGGGTACCCCTGGTTGGCGTACCACCCGCCGTTGGTCTGGGCGTAGTGCAGCACCATCCCCCAGCTCTTGTGGCCGGGATCGCCGAGGCCCAGGAAGGACAGCCCCGCCTCCGACATCATCGCGCCCGCCACCTGGTAGATCATGGTAGCTATTATCAGAGGCGAGACGTTGGGGAGGATATGCTTGAGGATGATGTGTCCCTCCCCGGCGCCGATGGCTTTCGAGGCCTCGACGTATGTTCTCTCCTTTATGGAGATGGTTGAGGACCTTACCATCCTCGCCGTCCCCGTCCATCCCGTGATCGATATCGCAAGTATCATGATGAAGTAGCTCTGTCTGCCGAAGATGGCCATAAGCAGTATCAGCAGGGGGATGCTCGGGAGGATCATTATGACGTCGGTGAACCTCATCAGCACCTCGTCAACTGAGCCTCCCAGAAAACCCGATACGACCCCTACGAGTGTCCCAATCACTACTGTGAACAGAGCCGCCAAGAACCCGATGGTGAGTGAAACCCGTGTCCCGTGTATCAGCTCTGAGAAGATGTCTTGGCCGATGTCGTTTGTCCCCAGCAGGTACTTGTTGGATGGCGGTCGAAAAGGCCTGTCGACCCGTACATATGGATTGTAAGGCGAGATGAAGGGTGCGAAAACCGCGGTAAGCACGAAGAACAGCAGGATGGCTATCCCTAGGAGACCGGGTTTACTGTTCCTGTAGATGGATGCAAACTCCCGAGCCCCATCGATGAGTTGGTTGAGACGCATCCTCGTTCGCGAGACGACCAGTTTCTGCTCAGTCAATTCATCTCAACCCTCATATCTTGATCCTGGGGTCCAACCAGCCACAGATTATGTCCGCGATCAGGTTAGCGACCAGAACAGTTATTGAGACTATGAAGAAGGTCCCTTGGAGCAGGAAGAAGTCGTCGTTCGTTATCGCTGTGTATATTAGGCGTCCGGTTCCAGGGTACGAGAAAACCGTCTCGGTCAGGATCGCCCCGTTCACCATGAACCCGAAACGCATCGCCGTGACGGTCACCATTGGGAGCATCGCGTTCCTGGCCGCGTGATGAAACATCAAAGACCAGGCAGGAACTCCTTTCGCTTTTGCGGTGACCATGTAGTCCTCGCCGAGGACCTCAACCGTCGAGTTCCGCATATACAGGACGTACATACCAACCTGCCTCAGGAGGAGGGTCGTGAGCGGCAGGGTGGCATGGTACAGAACGTCCTTGATGTACTCGAACGTGTTCGCGTAATGGATGCCAGGCGTCCTTCCGCCGAAGAGGGGGAATATGGGGTAATAGTACGCGAAAACGAGGAGGAGTATCATGCCGAGCCAGAAGTGGGGCGTGGAGCGGATGAACATGCAGAAGTTGGTCCCCAAGATATCGGTCTTCGTGCCCCTTTTCCATGCGAAGTAGACGCCGACCCCGAAGGAGATTATGGTGGAGAGTATTATGGAGATGCTCAACAGGAAAAGGGTCCACGGCAAGCACTCCATGACCTTATCGAATACGGGCCTCTTATAGTACAGAGAATACCCAAATTCACCATGCAAGGTGTTCTTGATGAAGTCTAGGTACTGCAGGTACAATGGCTTATCCAAGCCGAATTTTGCCCTCAGCCGCTGAATCTGAGCCAGGGGGATCCGCGGGTCCTCGGATAGGTAACGCTCAAACGGGTCCGTGCCGGTGCTTCTCGCTAGGAAGAATATGAGCGAGATGACCACAATGAAGGTGATGACCCTCGATCCTGTGCGTTTGATGATATACGACATTCCATCACATTTGCGTTAAGAGTCTCTCAATCCTAGATACTGACCCTATCCACAGATAAATTATATGATTGGCTCATTAAAGTGGGAAAAAAAATGGAAATTATTAGCTCTACTTCTTTGCGAACCTGTACACCGCTACGATTGCTACGACGGCGAGCACCACGACTACACCAGTCACGGTGGCCCCGTACGACTCCCAGAATGACGGTTCAGGCGGTGGTGTGAGCGGCGCCGGTTCCGCCGCCTCTAGGGCGAAGGTTGTAACGCTGTCGATGTAACCGACAGACCTGGCATCAACTTTTACCGTATAGTCTCCTTCCAACCATCCTGATGTGTCGAAGGTTTCCCTGTAGACTCCGTCGCCGACGTGCTCCAAGGGATATGACGTGGGGTCCCCGGTCACCAACGCGGACACTGAAGCTTCCGTCAGCGACTCGCCTCCCGGACCCGTGAATTTCAGGCCAAGGGTGAAGGTCTCCCCTATCTCAACCTCGGGCGGCGGAGTGTTCACGACGGAGATGCTCATAGCCTTCAGCATCTGAAGGTCGGTGGCGCGTACGTTGAGGTAGTCCCAGAAGTTCCCCCTTCCAACGCCGTAG
>CAYPNN010000195.1:0-4164 GCA_964412065.1 uncultured Candidatus Bathyarchaeia archaeon | reverse complement strand
CCCCTGGACGGCGGCAGGAAGTGGCTCGACGGCAAGCCATTCCTGGGCAGCCACAAGACCGTGAAGGGGACGTTATTCGGCGTAATCGTCGGCGCCGTGGTCGGCGTCCTGCAGGGGAACCCCCTGGGAGGCGCCCTACAGTCCATAGGCGCCGTGGCGGGTGACATCGTGGCCAGCTTCTTCAAGCGCCGATGGAACCTGAGGCCAGGGGAGAGCATGCCGCTGGTGGATCAGCTCGACTTCATAACGTTCGCCGTCCTGCTGAGCTACCCCGTCCAGCGTACGCCTCTGGAGACCACGCTGGTTATCCTCGTCCTGACGGTGCCCATACACTACGTCGTGAACTACGTCGCGTGGCTTCTGAGGCTCAAGGAGAACCCCTGGTAGCTAGACGAGCCTGCGCCTCGGCTCCTTCCCGGCCTCGAACACCCTGCCGCAGAAGTTCACCACGAATGTGTCGGGGAAAGCGTTGTAGAGCATGGCCATGGCCTTGAAGCCGGTGCAGTGGCACGGGCTCAGGAAGCTGAGGCCGAACCTCCGCAGCTCCTCTATGGTCTTTTCGATGTAGGCGTCGTCGCGGCCCACCAGGTGGGTGCCCCCGATCAGGCCGTGGATGCCGGTGAAGCCGCCCAGCTCCATGACGTGCAGCGCCGTGTTCACGGGGCCGGAGTGGGCGCACCCCGTTATCAACCAGGGGCCGACGCCCTCCACGTCCGTCCACAGCGCCTGGTCGCACAGGATCTGGTCGTCCCTCTCCTCGCCGTCCACCACCACTATCCTCCTGCCCCCGTCGGTGGGCGGCGAGATCTCCTCGAACCCGGATACCCTGGGCACCTGGCCGGTGGTCCAGAGCCCGGGCACGACCTCCTGCGCCTGGTCGGAGATGACCAGCTCCCCGCCGGCCGCCTCGATGTCCTCCACGCCCTGCCCCTCGGGGACGCCTCCCCTCGTCCTCTTGCCGCGCCTGTCAACGTAGTAGCGGGGCAGGAAGCAGTGGGGGTGGGCGTAGACGGGGCATCCCCCGGCCGCCTCCACCACCTCCACCGTGGCGACGGTGTGGTCGCCGTGGCCGTGGCTCAGGACCACGGCGTCCACGTCGCCTAGGTCCACCTCAAGCTCCTTTATGTTGTGGAGCAGGGGCTCCCTGTCGTTGCCGGTGTCGAAGACCACCTTCCTATCGTCGCCTCTCCTGTCCACCATCTCTAGGAGGTACGAGAGGCCCCACTGGCCGTGGAGGCCCGCCTGCAGCACCAGGTTGTCTGCGAGGGTCGTTATCTTCATAGACTTTACTCCCATCGAATCACCTGGTGTTACTCGTCTCACGGGGCTGAAAACACTTGTTAATAGGTTGGATGTGATTATTCTATATGGAGAATTGTTCAGAGAATTGTTCAGAGAATTGTTCAGAGAATTGTTCAGAGAATGTTCTTTAGAAAGGTTGAAACAGCATCTCATCGAGGGAAAATTCTAATCATCATCACTATGAAAAACCTTAGTTATCTATATCCATCTATTGGGTGCTTTGAAAACTAGAATTTGAACGATCTCAAATCGATAAACTGAAGCCATTGCCCTACAAAAACACGGTAATCATTAAGGTACTCTCCCTGAAACAACGTCAATCCTCAACATCATCAAAACAATATACTAAAATACGTTTTCGAGAAAGAGCCTCTGGTGTTGGAGGGAACCTAATAGATCATAGTCACGGGTTATCATTGATCCTCAGTATTCTGCTCCTTGAAGAGCCGCGTCGTATCAAAACCACACCGTTATCATCAGGTACAAGATGACCGTCGTCAGGCCATCCGCGAGACTCGTCTCAAAGGGGATTACGAAGTTGTCCGGGTCAAGACCCTTATTAAACGTGATAATGCCTATACAAAAACTCACTATCGCTATCAGCGGGATCACCAGGAGATTAGT
Organism: uncultured Candidatus Bathyarchaeia archaeon; assembly: GCA_964412065.1. Classification (GTDB taxonomy): domain Archaea; phylum Thermoproteota; class Bathyarchaeia; order TCS64; family TCS64; genus RBG-16-57-9. The sequence continues at coordinate 2,238 of CAYPNN010000195.1, read as the reverse complement.
CAACCAGACTACAGCAAGTAGTGAACGGGCATTACCGAACCCATACGCTGAACCTGAGATCAATGCATATACCGTGAATAAGATAACTGAGCCGCTCCAAGCATAGGAAATCTCATTCAAGTGACTCCGAATCGATGAAAACTCTGCTTTAAAAAAACCTAGGCTCAGCTTCGTCGTCGCAGTGCTCCCTATTATCGATCCGACATCTCCGACGGTGTCTATCATCGCGGGGTAGACAGCGTATATCTCAGGCGTGTCTCCGATCTTCTCACTGACTCTACTCAGCATGTGCCCTGTTAACGTGACGATAAAAGTAATAACGACGAGGGTCCCGATGAACTCCTTGAGGGTCTTCGAGTATTCACGCTCCTCCTTGTTTCTAACGTGGATCGTTGAGACAGCGGCGATGAAAACGAGAATCACCAGCAACATAGCTAGGTTACCTACTGGGTGATCCCATGATATGATTCTCAAAGTCGATACATATATCAAACTAATCAAGACATCGGCGGTTGTAGACGTTATGGGGTAGACCACCATATCGGGATCGAAACCCCGATTATATGCCTGAATGGAGACTAGAAACGTTATCGGGGTCACCAGTATAACGGATAATGCGAGTGTCGAGAAAACCACGAGAAACAGCTGATACAGTTCTCTTAACCCAATCCCGTAGCTAATAACAGAAAATAATCCGCCTCCAAACGTTATTAAGAAAGCGCTTATCCCAGTCAAAGTTATCACAGCGGAGAAAAGTTGGTACGCGTCGCCGGTGTTTTCCTTTGTTTTTGGTAAAATGGTTCCAAGGTGTAGGCCGGTGCTTAGCCTCCCGCTTAACAAGCCCCCTATGGCGCCCCTGTTGCTAAGAAGCCCAGGGAACACAAGGAGAGCCCACGGATACTGGCTAAAAGTCGCGTAAGATCCCGCGAGAATCGAACCAGCAATTATGCCAAATATATTAAATGCTTGGGCTGAGGTTGACTGGATGATCCCCTTTAAATGGGGCTCTAGTATGCCTCTCCAGTGAGGCATACGATTGTGGGGGCTCGTCCACATCTCTAATCACCCTCATATTAATCAGGGTTTAGAAGTTTTCATGAATAAAAGCAATGTGATCGGCGCGTCCGCTGGTTCATAGTATTCATTAAGGACTGCAAGCATTGGTTTTACTGAGCATTTATATCGTAGACTGCCTAAAAAAAATGTGAACGTTGGACGGGTGACGGGATGTGAGGTGGCTGGCTTAGATGTCGAGTTCTAGACGCAAGATGCTGGCCGCCCAGGAGGACATCGCCAACAAGATCGTGGAGCTGGCTAACCGCAAGGACATGACTGTGTACCAGACGGTGAACGACATCCTCGAGCAGGCGCTGAGGGTTGAGGGCATTGGGCTGAGCCTTACGCAGGTGGTGGACGAACGGTGGATGCTGGAGCGGGCGCAGGAGATTGGGTTCACATTTACCATAGAGCAGCTGTTGTACCAGATCGTGGACGCAGCCTACGAGGAGGACCCGGAGAGGTTCACCGGGATCTTCAAGGAGATGGGGCACTGGTACGGCAAGTACTTCCAGGCCAAGCACGACGAGCCCGTCAACGCCCTCCGGGACGCGCTGGAGCTGTTCACCCTGGGTAACACCGAGTACAGCCTCGAGCAGACGCCTCGGAAGCTGGCGCTGTCCTTCATCGGGGAGAGGCTTTCCCCCGGCTACACGGAGCTGTTCAGCGTCCTCATGGAGGAGATCTTGCTGGTGCTGGGGTACAAGTTGAACGGCAAGGAGATCCGTAAGGGCATACTGAGGATGGAGTTCAGGAGGTGACCCTGTGGTCGAGGAGCTCCTGGACGACAAGAAGTTCATAGTGGTCCCGGCTGAGATTGCGAACCGGCTCAGGATTGTCTCTGGCAGGCTGGGGAGCAGCGCCGTCAGTTACGCCGAGGAGGTGTTCACCCAGGCCTTCAGGGTCGACGAGATGGGCTCCAGCCTCGAGGAGGCCGTGGACACGTACCGACTAGTCACCGTCCAGAGGGGCGCAGGCAGCATCTTCGTCAACCGAGCCCGGTTCAAGGAGCTGGTCGAGAGACTCTACCTAGAGGACCCTGAGGAGCTGTCAGGCATCTGGTACGAGTCCGGCAGATGGTACGGGGCGTATCTGCTCACGAAGCTGAACGGGGAGAGCATCTTCGGGTTTCTGGAGAAGGATCTGCTGGTGACGTGGAACCTTGATGAGGCGGAGATCAGG
>CAYPNN010000194.1:3325-4171 GCA_964412065.1 uncultured Candidatus Bathyarchaeia archaeon | reverse complement strand
CCCTTGTAGTGGTGCTCCCCCCACATGAAGCCGCCTCTCTCCTCCCGCTCGAAGTGTGTGACCTCGCCCGTGAAGAGGAGGTAGCCGTCGAGGGCCTTCACCGCCGCCTCGACAGGGTCTTTTCCCTTGCCGTTTGCTAACCGTATCGCCTTACCGAGCTTTATCGAGTTCGACACGGAGTTTTTCACGATCGAATCGGCTAGGTACTTACCCCTTATGGGGGCTCCCATCGTCATGCACCCGCCTCCCGAGACGACCGCCATGTACCTGCAGATGTCCTCCGCCCTGCTGTAGTCGTAGACCTTCTTAACCAGCATGGACTCCTCCCATGGGGTCACTATGGCGATTGGCGTGAATGGGAAACCCTTGACGTTCAGGGTGCAGAGCTCGATCTCGGGCACGGCTCTGCCGTTACAGTCTCCATCCACCATCGGCCTGTCGATCATCGCCGCGATGAGACCGGGCAGGATCGTGTTCCCACACCCTATCTCGAAGGCGAGGGTAGCGTAGACGTTCTCTCCCATGTGGCCTGACAGCATCTTCTCCGCCAGCAAGCCGCTCTTAACGTACTGCGTCATCGGTGGGCTCTCACCGAACTTCTTCTGTATCTTATCCCTGATCTCCTGGGTGACGCCGCCTCCGACCCCGGCTGCGCCGACCACGAGGGCGTCGTCGGGGACGTCGAGGGGGTCTATCATCTTGATCTTCTTGTCATATTCGTCGAGGACCTCGAGCATGCTCTCGGCCCAGCCTCTTCCTCCACCGCCTCCAGTCCCCAATATTTCTGCGCCCGCAAGGAAATCGTCTATATCCTTCTTTGACAGAACCTTCTCAGTCATTTTAGAC
>CAYPNN010000194.1:0-3315 GCA_964412065.1 uncultured Candidatus Bathyarchaeia archaeon | reverse complement strand
CACTAAAATGCGTGATTTGTTAGAGAACATGACGAATGTCTCCCCATTCCGGGGGTTCCTTGCACCGTTTGACGGCGTCACGTCATCCACACTCTGGTTAGTTTTATTAGATCATCCGTCGCTAAAACTTAGTTGTTAATAATGTGGAAACTTGATGCTCAGGACATCGAAGACCTTGCTACCGGTGCCGCGATACTTGGGACCGGCGGGGGCGGAGACCCCTACCTTGGGAAGCTAATGGCCTTGAGCGTTCTCGAGAAGGGGATGGACATCGAGGTCATCTCCCCGGACGACGTCCCCGACGACGCCTTGATCATCCCGTCGGCTGCCATGGGTACCCCAACGGTGCTCATCGAAAAGATCTCAAGCGGCCAGGAGATCTTGCACGCGTTCGAGAGGCTTCGGAGGTTCTATGGGCAGGAGGTCTACGCCACCATGCCCATGGAGGCGGGGGGCGTCAACTCCATCACGCCCTTGACCGTGGGGGCGAGGAGCGGCATCCCAATCGTTGACGCGGACGGGATGGGCCGGGCCTTCCCCGAGCTCCAGATGACGACTTTCAACGTCTACGGCGTCTCAGCAACGCCGATGACCCTCGTCGACGAAAGGGGGAACGTGGTCTTCCTGGACGCGGTGGACTCCGTCTGGGGTGAGAAGCTCGCGAGGTCCGTGACCATACGCTTCGGGGGAACGGCCTGGATAGCCCTCTACGCCATGAAAGGCAGCGACGTAAAGAGGGCCGGCATCCCCCACACCCTCACCCTGGCTAGGGACATCGGCTCCGCGATAAGAGAGGCGAGGGCCGTCAAGGCGGACCCCGTGGACTCCATCCTCGACATCACCGGCGGATACAGGCTGTTCGAGGGGAAGATCGTGGACGTGGCCAGACGCACCGTGGCGGGTTTCGCCCGGGGGGAGGCCAGGTTCGAGGGCCTGAACGACTACGGCAGCGACAGCCTGCTGATCCAGTTTCAGAACGAGAACCTCGTGGCCATCAAGAACGACGAAGTGGTGTGCTCGGTCCCGGACCTCATATCCATCCTAGACATGGAGACCGGCCAGCCCATAACGACGGAGTACCTGAGGTACGGCTTTAGGGTAGTCGTCATCGGGATGCCCAGCCCTCAGATGTGGAGGACCCCGGAGGCACTCGAGGTGATAGGGCCGAAGTACTTCGGATACGACATAGACTACGTGCCCATAGAGGAGAGGATGAGAGGAGGCTAGATCATGTTTCTGAGGATAGGGATAGACGTGGGCGGCACCCACACGGACGCCGTGATATTGGACGAGGAGAACCGTCTGGTGCACGCGGTCAAGACCGAGACCACGAGGGACGTGACCACCGGGATAAGGAAAGCCTTGATCAAGGTTCTCGAGGAGAGCGGCGTCGACACGGTCGACGTGAAGGCCGTGATGTTCGGCACGACCCACTGCACCAACGCCATAGTGGAGAGGAAGGGTCTGGCGAAGACGGGGCTGATCAGGGTGGGGAGACCCGGGGCCGAGGCCGTCGACCCCCTCATGGAGTGGCCGAAAGAGCTCAAACAGGCCATCGGGGACGTCAAGTACCTCGTGCATGGGGGCCACGAGTACACGGGGGAGGAGATAGTGCCCTTCAACGAAGACGAGGTCAGGGAGGTAGCCAAAGAATTAAAAGACCATGGCGTGGAGGCCGTCGCCGTCTGCTCCATATTCTCGATGGTCAACGCGGATCACGAGGAGAGGGCGGCTGAGATAGTCCGGGAGGAGCTGGGTCCGGGGGTCCCGATAACCCTGTCCCACGAGATCGGCAGCGTCGGGCTGCTGGAGAGGGAGAACTCCGCCGTCCTCAACGCCGCCCTGGTCAAGGTGGCCTGGAGGGCGATCGAGGCCTTCCACAGGGCCTTGAGGGACGCCGGGATCGAGGGGGCGTCGATGTTCCTTACGCAGAACGATGGCACGTTGATGTCCTCCGACTACGCCCGCAGGTATCCGATACTCACGGTGGCATCCGGGCCCACGAACAGCATCAGGGGCGCCGCATACCTCACGGGCCTCAAGGACGGCATCGTGGTGGACGTAGGCGGCACGACGACGTTGGTGGGCGCCCTGGTGAAGGGCTTCCCCAGGGAGTCGTCCATCGCCGTGGAGATCGGGGGCGTACGGACGAACTTCAGGATGCCCGACCTCATAGCAATAGGTTGCGGAGGGGGGACCGTGGTCAGGGAGCGAGACGGGACGATAGTGGTAGGCCCCGACAGCGTAGGCTACGAACTCGTGACGAAAGGCATGGCTTGGGGCGGTGACACCCTCACGACCACGGACATCGCCCTGGCGGCCGGCCACGCGAAGATCGACGACCCCCGCGTGGACACCCGCCTCCTGCGAGACCTGGACAGAGGCTTCGTTGGTAGGGCGGTGCGGAAAATCATCGAAGCCCTCGAGGAGTCCGTCGATAAAATCAAGACCGACCCCAGCCCCATGCCCGTCGTTCTGGTCGGAGGCGGGGGGCTCCTCATCCCGCCCGAGGAATACGACAAGATCAAGGGCGTCGAGGAGGTCACGAGGCCTTCAAGCTACCAGTTCGCGAACGCCCTCGGAGCCGCGATAGCGCAGGTGAGCGGTCAGATCGATAAGATATACTCCCTTGAAGCGACGGGCAGGGAGGAGGTGCTCGGGGACGCGAAGAACGCCGCCGTCGAACGCGCCGTCAACGCAGGCGCCATCCCGGAGACCGTCCAGGTGGTCGAGGTCGAGGAGATAGCCCTTCCCTACCTCCCCGGTAACGCTGTGAGGGTGAGGGTGAAGGCGGTCGGCGATCTCCACATCTGACCCCGGCGGCTTCCTTCTACACACAAGCTCATATACTAAAATTGACTAGCTATAGAAGACCAAAATGAGAATCAGGGTCGTCAGCGCGATATACACGGGCGACAGAGCCGCATCCGGGGCGTCTGGAGGACGATTGAGCAGAGGATCTGACTGGCTCGAGAGGAGGAGGAAGCTGTTCGGTCTCTGCAGCGAGACGGAGATCGACACAGTCGGCATAGACAAAGGCCCCTCCTCCATCGAGAGCAGGTACGACGAGATATTCTCCATGCCGGAGATCGTGAAGAGGGTCAAGGAGGCTGAGGCCGAGGGCGTCGACGCCTGCGTGATAAACTGCTTCGGGGACCCCGGGGTCAGGGTCAGCAGGGAGGCGGTGAACATCCCCGTCCTGGGTCCCTGCGAGTCGTCTCTTCTGATAGCTTCATCACTGTGCGACAGGTTTTCGGTCATCACCGTCCTCAAGAGCGTGGGCGGGCTGATCCGCGAAAACGCTAAGATCTCAGG
>CAYPNN010000193.1:0-4181 GCA_964412065.1 uncultured Candidatus Bathyarchaeia archaeon | reverse complement strand
CCCGGGGGGCTTCAGCTACGGCGACTACGTGCGGAGCGGCGCCATCTGGGCGAAGGAGTGCGAGTACAGGATCGGCGGAGAGCTTGAGGCTTTCGTCGACGAGGGGAAGCCCGTTATCGGGATATGCAACGGGTTCCAGCAGCTGGTGGAGATGGGGTTCCTGCCTGGCTGGGAGGGGCGAAGCGTCTACCCGGAGGCGGCGCTGGGGAACAGCACCAGGGGCTACCAGAACAGGTGGATAAGGATCAAGTACGTGGGCGGGGGCAACTGCGGCATGATGGCGGGTCTGGAGCCTGGCTACATCCTTCGGTGCCCCGTGGCCCACGGCGAGGGGCGGTTCATTTTCCCGCCGGAGCAGCGGGAGAGGCTGCTTGAGCGGCTCATCGACATGGACATGCTGGTGTGGCGGTACGTGAGGGCGGACGGCTCGTTCGCCGAGTATGACTGGCCCGAGAACCCGAACGGAGCCTACCACGACGTCGCGGGCATCTGCAACCCGGAGGGAACCGTGCTGGGGCTCATGCCTCACCCTGAGCGCGCCTACTATGGCTACCTGATGCCTGAGTGGACCAGGGAAAGGCAGCCACCCCAATACGGTGACGGCTACCCGTTCTTCAGATCCATAGTGGACTATGTAGAAAAGAAAATATAGGCATAGGATGTTCTTTCGCTAGCCCTGTACCGCTGAAATGCGTCATGATTTATTAAAATGAATTCTCTGAGATCACTTTATTCATTTTTTACATGAAATGGGTCAATGGATATCTGTTAAACCTTAGTTTACCATACTGTTTTTGGGAGGTTATAGAGGGCCCTAGCACGTGCCTTCTTCAGCTGCCTCAGGATTTTCTGGAGACCATGTAAGGTCTGTAAACCAGAGTAATCTACCAAACCATGAATTTCATTGTTTCATGTGGTAATACAATTCTGAAGTGATTCTGAAGTAACTATAAATAAGCTCGATACGCTCAACCGAACAAACATCATGGAGAAATGAAGAAATGCGCGTATTTAACTATGAATCAGGGGGAAGAAGATACGGTATCCCCCCAGTAGGGAACACCGTGAGACGGTTCACAGGCTTGATAACCGTCCTTGCGGTGATCGCCGTCATCGGGCTTGTCGTGGTGACATCCGTGTTTGTACGAGTCCCGTCAGGGTACAGGGGCGTCCTGATGACCTTCGGTAAGGTGGAGGACACGGTGCTCCAGGAGGGCCTGAACTACAAGGTGCCGTTCACCCAGACGGTGGTTTTTATGAACGTCCAGATACAGAAGGCAGAGTCCACCGAGTCGACCGCTACGAAGGACCTCCAAGAGGTCTCCACGACGGTCGCAGTCAACTTCAGGCTGGACCCAGGCAGAGTCAACGACATCTACAAGGACCTCAGAGAAGACTACGTCTCCAGGGTCATCAAGCCTAACATCGAGGAGAGCCTGAAAGCCACCACGGCGCAGTACAGGGCAGAGGAGCTGGTGACGAAGCGTGCAGAAGTAAAAAGTACGTTTGACGATATCCTCGTCGAACGCCTAAGAGTGTTTAACATCGATGTGGTTGCTGTAAGCCTCACCGACTTCCAGTTCAGTGCAAGCTTCTCACAGGCAATCGAGGCAAAGGTCATCGCGGAGCAGCAGGCACTGCAGGCAAAGAACACCCTTGAACAGATCAGGTACGAGGCACAGCAACAGATCATCCAAGCCGAGGCAGCCAAGAACGCCACCATCGCCCGCGCGGAGGGAGACGCTTTCGCCCAGATAATTCAGGCAAACGCGACGGCTGCATCAATCAAGCTCATCACCGAGCAGATGACCGCCGAGTACAGCCAGTACCTTTGGCTACAGCAGTGGGATGGACGGCTGCCGGTGGTCTACTCGGGTGACGGACAGGGACTGATACTGGACATAAGCCAACTCACAAAGGACACGGGTTAGACCCTCTCAAGTTCTGAAACCACGGGCCGTCGGCACGGCCCGTGATCATGGTTTTCTTTTCTTTCAATTTTTTAACCTAAAGATTGAGGTGAAGAGTCCTCTATCTTCTCTCCTTGTAGCCCCCGAGGAGCCTCCACTCAAGCCACTCCACGACCCACAGAATCCGCTCAGGGTCCCTCCTCCGTGAGCGGTTCATCAGGTAGATCAGCCCCGCCGCCAACACCCCCAAGACTGGGGTGAACGCCGCCAACACCGGGTCCCGCTCTACGAAAGCGAAGTAACCCATCAAACCGGTTACGCCGAGCAACACGGCGCTGACGACATAGAACCCCGCGTCCATCCGCCTCCTTATCCAGCGGAGCCGCTCCGCCCGCCTGGTGTTCAGCGTCTCCAGGACTCCGGTGTCGATGTCCTCCTTGATGAACTCGAGCACCGCCACCGCCTTCCTGCCAAGCTCAGTCAGCCTGTACCTTCGTTCATCGTCCCTCTCCAGGAAGCCGTCCAGTTCCCCCAGGTGGTAGTTGAGCCTCCCCGTGCTCAGCATCGTCTCCCCCAGGATGCCCGTGTAGTTCACGCCCTCGGGGTAGCTGCCCACGATCCTCAGTATGTTCTTACGCTCCGGGCTGGACAGCGCCCTTATCACCAGGTCGTCCAGCTCATCCCAATCGTTTTTCACGTTTTTCCACTGGAGGAAAGCATGAGAGCCACCGTTTTAAGCGTATTTGAACCACGAAACTTGACAAGAAAAGTTGTCAATACCTGTAGACGATATCATGGGTGTGAAACCCCATCAAGGAAGTATCTGGCCTCATCACGGTCTGTTTCTGGATTGATGTACGACACATCTTCATCACCCACTGGAGTCAAGAGAAACGGTCTGCTCTTTTATCCCTCATCTCTCTTACAAACTCGGCGGAGCTCCCAGGGACCCTGGGTCGGTTCTCCTCAACCTCGTTCGAGGAAGGGTATCTACCAAGATCTACGCCAAGCTCCCTCGCCGACGCCCTCAACAGCTCCAAGGTGTTGTAGTTCATGAGGGCCTCCTCCACGACCTGGCTAAGGTTCCTGGTGCCCCATACCGTCTGGCAACCGCCCTCTTGTACTCCTCCCAGACGTCCTCGTCGATGCTTATCGTGGTCTTGATGGTGGTCATAAGGCTCACCCTACGTAAGGCTAGGTATATAGGAACGTAAACAGTTCTAGCGAAGGAACGGGTTCCCCCCGCTACACCCGTGTATACACCTTTTAACGCAGCCCACCGGAGCACCTTGTGTTAGCCACAAGGCACCCTACATGCATCACACGCTCCCTCTAAAAACACTGCAACGAAGAAACGACCCCAGGAAACGCTTATACCCGGTGACAGGGTATAAGCCGTCTAAGCCCGATCAACCCAAAAAGCAGGAAACCCGAGGCAAACAAAGCCAGAGAGAGGCCCCGCCTACTGCCTGCTCAGGTAGATCAAGATGGTGCTGGCAACCGTCGTGAACAGGTCAGGCAGGAAGTTGAAGTAACGAACAACCCTTATACCACCGGACCCGCCGGACACGGTCAACAGCACGGGGTTCGTGAACAGGCTGTAGCTGAGCAGCGCCCCCGAGAGAAACACAAGCCCCAGCGTGAAGCTCGCCTTCGTCTGCCTGTACATGTCCACGTACGTCGCGAACAGGTACACCAGCAGTATCACGTTCACAGCCGAGATCAGGGTCTTACCCCGTATGTACGTCGACATCTGGCTGCTGACGAGCCGCAGGTTCTCGATGTCCAGGTCCTCCAGGTTCGGGTCCATCATGATCCTCTCGTCGTCCAGCAGACTGTACAGTATCCTCTCCTCGTCCAGGAGGAGGCTGTCCAGGTTACTCTGGACGCTCACAATGAAGTACAACGCCATGATGGCCAGAGCCACCTGCTGCTTCCTGTTCATCCGCACCCCTAAACCTCACCGCCACTATTATCGTTATTTCCAATTCTGTTCCAAATCTCTTCAAAATCCCCGTAACCCGCCTCCAGCTCATGCGACAGGAAATACACCTTGCCGTAGCGTGGACCTATGCTAGTCACCAGCCCGTTCTTCTCCAGGAGGTCCAGGTGGTGCCGCACGGTACGGTAGTCCACCTCCAAGACGTCGCAGAGCTGGTTGGCGTTCATCGGCTCCTCCCGTATGGCCACGATGAGCCGCGCCCTGTTGGGGCCGCCTCTGCTCCCCGCGATCAGCCACTGCAGCATATGCTTCAGCACACGGTTCCTAGA
>CAYPNN010000192.1:0-4189 GCA_964412065.1 uncultured Candidatus Bathyarchaeia archaeon | reverse complement strand
TTCACCTAGCCCGCGTTTATACATGGTTGAATTGTCGATTGAAGATAGAGTGAGCCTCGTCGAGGCCGTCGAGGACGACGCCCACCTCCTCGCCGACGTATCCAAGCGTGCGTTCGAGAGCGACGTGGAGGCGGGAGCCAAGGAGCCGGGCGGGCCCCCAGGCTACGACTCCTACAAGGACCAGGTACGCTACATGGAGTACTTCGACTACTACAGGATAACGATGGACGGCTACACCGTGGGCGGCGTCATGGCGGCGCACCGAGGCGAGGGCCACAGGGAGCTCTTCAGGATATTCGTGGACCCCGAGAACCACCGTCAGGGCGTAGGCCTCAGGGCCATGGAGCTGGTGACGTCGCTATACCCGGGCGTCAAGCTCTGGACCCTGGGCGCACCGGAGTGGAACACCAGGGCCGAGAGCTTCTTCGAGAAGCTAGGCTTCACACAGGTGGGGTGGACGGTGGAGACGGTAGGCAGGTGCCGCTGGTACCAGAAGACGCTGGGCGAGGGCGTCAGCTTCCACGCCATCGGCGAGCTGAGGGACGGGATGAGGAACGTCACCGTGGAGGGGGCGGTGGAGGAGAAGGGTATGGCCCGCATGGTTCGGTCGAAGAGGCGGGGCGAGACCCTGTCGGTTACGGAGGCCGGGCTGGTGGACGCCTCGGGTAGGGTCCTCCTCACCCTCTGGAACGAGCAGATAAGGCAGGTGGAGGTAGGCGACCGGATACGCGTCGAGAACGGGTACACCTCGTCGTACAGGGGGATACTTCAGCTCAACGTGGGCAGAGCAGGGAAGCTCGTGAAGCTGATATAGAGCCGGTTCTCCGGCTGTTCCCATCTATACCGGTCCTCTATATTATTAGCTGTAAAAACGTGTAGAGCGGAGATTTATGGTGCCATATCTACGTGGAACGATGGTTTCGCCGCGTTCATCCGGGTTCTTATTATAAGGAACAGGCGGTGGCTTACCCGGTGAGGCAGATGGAGGCCGCCGAGACGGACGAGGTTCGGGTGATCCGTTTTAAACTGACAGGGCCATCCAGTGACAGTTACCTGAATGGAGGCGTCCGGCGCAGCTCTCTATCCCTCTCTAACTTCCTCAACAAGAGGCGCGTCAAGACGTACAACATCATCAACAGCCGCCTCAAGGTACGCGGCCCGTGAACCTGATCACGAGCCGACGCCTTCCCACATGCAGGATCACTGGGAGTTGATGTGCTCGACCATCGCAGACGTCAGGTCCTCGACGTAGGCTCTCCCGTGCTCGCCGCTTGCTCCGCCCGGGTCCCCCAGGACGCCTATGGGGGATAGTGCGCCTATTCCGTGGTCGAATATCCGCTGAGCCGTCTCCTCGTCGAACTCCCCCATATAGCCCCCGGCGTCGGGGATGCACTCCTCCCTCACCAGGCCCCCCTTCACCCACATCATCATAGACACCTCGGACTCGCCTGCGTGAGCCCCAGAAGCCTCGGGGGACACTCCGAGCCTCCCGCTGGTCCCCATCAGCACCTCGACGAAGCCCTGGAGGTCGCTGTACACGACCACCTTGACGCCCGGGTGTGACCTTCGCAGCCCCTCGTCTATCTCCCTCAGGGGCCCGAAGTTGCCTCCATGCGACGGGAGGACGACGATCCTCTTGAAGCCGTGCTTCGACAGGCTGTCCACGTATTCCCCGACAACCCGCTGTAGGGTCTCCCTGCTCAGCGTTATGGTTCCCGGGAACCTCATGTGGTGCTCTGAGCACCCCACGTTTATGGTCGGCGCCTTCAAGGCGTCCCCGAGGCTCTCGGCCACCGAGAGCGCCAACGTGTCCCCCAGCACGGTGTCGGTGGACACGGGCAGGCATGGGCCGTGCTGCTCGTTGCTACCCACGGCGAACACGACTGTGGTGTACCCCGTCTCTATGGCTGCGCCTATCTCGGGGGACGTCATCTGAGCCAGATCGATCATTTCATTGAAGGCTGGAGCCGACGAAGAGATAAGACTATGCACATTTTTTTTGTGTTATAACCGCCTAGTGGTTATATCCGGAAAAAAATTCCTATGTTAAACCCTTCAAGCGAACAAGTGAAAAGCATCCGGAGGAAAAGATCCCCAAAAACGCTCATCGCTGGTAACCGACGACGATGGAGACGCCGAGTCGTCTGCTTCACCGTACCATGGTGACAGCGAAGACAAGACGCGTAGGATGCGGGCAGCAAGGCTGGACCAAGCCTACCGTAACGCAACCGCATCAACCCGATACTGAGTTATCTTTTGGATGGTGTTTACAGGTTCTCAGGAGTTTCTCTAGGCAGCAGGGCTAGGCTGTTCCTCTCAGCCGACCTCCGAACCAGAGCCTCACTTGGTAAACACTCCCTCGAGGCAGTACACCGTCATCTCCTCTGCGACCGGGCACCTCTCACCGAGGTCGCATGCCATGCACAGCTCGGGGAGCCTGTCCCTGTCGAGGTCCAGCAGCTCTCTTCGGTCTAGTTCGTCGTAGAGGAGTTTCAGGTACTTCCCCTCGGCTATCCTCGGCACCTTGTTCCTGTTCTTCAGCCCGAAGTACTCGTACAGCCTCTTGTCTCCCTTCGACGAGTTGCAGTCCGCGCACACCATGACGGCGTTGTCCGGGTGATCCGGTCCGCCTCTGGACCGCGGTATCATGTGCTCCACGGTCAGGGAGCCGGCGGCGCCGCAGTAGATGCATCTGTCGGGGTCCTCCATCTCGTGCACCCATTCCCTGATGGAGGAGGACCACCTGATCTCCCCCGACTTGAGCTTCTTGAACCTGTCCATGATGAAACGGTAATTGTTTTTACCGAACCCAGCCGACTCGGATATTATCTTGGCGTACTGCCAGTACAGCAGCTCTCTCAGGGTCTTGACGGCAGTCGGAGGCATGGCTTCAAGGAAACATCGAACAACCTGATATAAGATGTTTTAGAAAAAACCCACAGGTAGACATGCTGGGCTGGGTCCACTCTCTGTGTTCGACGCCCCTTCGAGGCTGTGTCCGCTATACCTTGAACATCTCGTGTCCAACGCTACGCGCCTCGACGCCCAGATCGGCTGCCCTGAGTCTTCGACCGCCGTAGAGGGCGACCTCCTCCTCGCCCGAGTGGACCGCAGCCACCGTCCTCCCGAGCGCGTCGGACTTCGTGATCCCGTACCCCGTCGCGGAGCCGACGTAGATCATGCCGGGCGCCGCCGCGACGACCGGCGTCCTGTCTACACTGTTTATTGCGCGCTGCCCCGTCCACATGTTCACGGGCCGCAGGTCCCTGAAGCATGGGAGGTACTTCACCAGGGCGTGGTAGATGTTGTTAGAGTATAGCCCGCCCTCGGTCCGGGGGTCGTCCTCCAGCCCGTATCTCCTCCCGAAGTCGTCTGCGCAGCCGAGCCAGACGCTGCCCTCAGCCGGCTCCGCCTTCAAGTAGACGCTTATCCCGGCAATCTGGGTGAAGGGCAGCATGTCGATGTCGCTGAACCCCGCCGCGCACCGGAGCCTCTTCAGCCTCGGGTCCTTGAAGACGAAGATGGACCTCGACTTGGGCCTCGCTAGCATGTCGAATCCGACGGGGTCGAGCAGCCTCTCCGACCAGGTCCCCGCGGCCACCACGGTCGTCTCGGCCTCTATGCGTCCCCTGCTGGTCTCGGCGCCCGCGACGCGGATATCCTGCCAGACGAAGGGCTCTCCGCGGACCCCCAGCCTCCTCTCCGGCTCCACGATCAGCCTCTCAGCCTCGGTGTTGTAGCTCACCTCTCCCCCCGTCTTCTTGAACTCGGCCTCTAGGCTCCGCGCGAGGGCGTCCGTGTTGACGCTGCCGCACCTCACGCCGAGGACGCCGTGCTCAGCCGGCTTGAGACCCATCAGCTCCGCCTCGTCGTCGAGCTCGGTGACGAGGTCAGGGATCAAGCCTGCCAGCTCCTCCCAGTTAAAGGTCTCTACCTCGACTCCCCTGCCACGCATCTCCTCCACGGGGCCCCTCAGCCTCCTATACTTTTCCTCGTCTAGGAGGCTGAGGTAGCCGCACTGGTGCAGGCCCAGGTCGTAGCCTAGGCCTTCCTGGAGGTGGAAGAACCAGTCGATGGTGGAGTCGCCGAGGAGGCGGTTTACCTCCGTCGTGAAGAGGTTCAGGAAGATGCCCGCGCTCTTGGCGGTGTTGCCCTGCCCCGGGCCGCCCAGCCTGTCGATTACCGTGAC
>CAYPNN010000191.1:0-4197 GCA_964412065.1 uncultured Candidatus Bathyarchaeia archaeon | reverse complement strand
ACGGCTGACATGGGTTTCAGCGACCAGTTGAGGATGGAGAACACGCGTATCTGGGACGCCATAATGGGGCACCCATTCGTCCTGGAGCTGGGCGCGGGCACGCTCCCTCTAGAGAAGTTCACCTACTACGTCAAGCAGGACTACCTGTACCTGATCGATTTCGCCCGCTGCATCAGGTTGGCCGCCTCGAAGGCCGAGGACGTCGAGGACATGAGAAGCTGGGCGGAGATGATGGGAGGGTGCCTCCGATACGAGACGGAGATGCTTGAGAGCCTCTCAGAGGCGCTGGGGGTGCCGCCAGGGGAGATAGCCCGGACGCAGAAGTCTCCCACAAACGAGGCGTACACGAACCACATAATCAGGGTGGCGTACGAGGGCTCCATGGGCGAGAACGTGGCTGCGCTGCTTCCCTGCATGTGGACCTACATGGACGTGGGGGGCGCCCTAGCCGAGATCGGTGGCTACGAGGGCCACCCCGTCTACGAGGAGTGGTGCGAGGCGTACACCGCCCCCGAGTACAACGAATTGGTGAACATCTACCTTACCATCGTAGACCGATCCGCAGAAAAAGCCGGGAAGGCCGTCAAGGACAGGATGAGGCGCCACTTCCGGCTGAGCATGCGGTACGAGTACATGTTCTGGGAGATGGCCTACATGATGGAGGAGTGGCCCATCTCCTGACGCACGCCTTAGGGAATCTTTATATTCTGATCGAACTGAGCCTATGGGAAGGGGAGCTGGGCGTCAGTCTGGCTGAGAGGACGTTAAATCGTCGACCCTTTGAACCTGATCCAGGTAATACTGGCGGAGGGAAGAGAAACGAGTAGTGAAATGGATACACGGGTTCTGGCAGAGGTCGCGATCTCTGTCGCTCTTGCCTATGTGCTCAACATGATCATCCTGTACCAGCTGCCTCAGGGTGGCTCGATCACCCTGGGAAGCATGGTGCCCATACTGTTAGTGGCCTTCCGGCGGGGTCCAAGGATCGGTATCTTCGCTGGGACGGTGTTCGGCCTAGTCCAGATGTTCCTCGGCGGATACTGGTTCACATTGGCGCAGGTGATCCTCGACTATCCAGTGGCTTATGGCCTCCTCGGCCTAGCGGGCTACTTCAGGAAGAGCCCCCTGGTCGGTGTGGCTGTGGCCATGGTGATGAGGTTCCTTGCCCACTTCGTATCGGGCGTCGTTTTCTTCGGGGCGTACGCGCCGCCCGAGCTAGGGCCCTACGTGTACAGTGCGGTTTACAACGGCAGCTATATGCTGCCAGAGTTCGTGATCAGCGCTGTGGTGATCTACCTGCTGATTCAGCGGGGAATACTTGAGTACAACATCTAATCGCCCCATTTTTTTATTGTTTAACGCAATATCGGCGTCATCCGCAACATGTGTTGCCCAAACTGCTTATAACCGTTCATGGCGTTGCATATGAAAACCTGGTGCAGGAATTGTCTGATAAAGAGTTCTACATGAGCGAGTACGTGCCGGAGATAGAGATGAACCCACCCAAGAAGGTGTGGCTCCTCGACACCACCCTGAGAGACGGGGAGCAGATGCCCGGAGTAACCTACACTATAGACGAGAAGATACTCATAGCACACCAGCTGAACGAGCTGAGGGTGCCGAAGATAGAGGCTGGGTTCCCCATCACCAGCAGAGGCGAGACGGAGGCCGTGAAGAAGATCGCCGCGCTGGGGCTTGACTCCACCATAGTGGCGTTGGCTCGGCCCCTTAAGAGCGACATCGACCGGGCTCTGGACTGCGACGTGCCCTACGTCCACATATTCATCAGCACCAGCGACCTCCACATCAAACACATGATGAACACCACCCGCGAGGAAGTCATGCGCCAGACAGTGGAGGGCATCGAGTACGCCAAGGATCACGGCGTCAGGGTCGAGTACAGCCCACAGGACGCGACGAGGACAGACATGGGGTTCCTGAAGCAGATATGTATCGCCGCCTCTGACGCGGGGGCAGAGATGCTGAACATACCCGACACCGTCGGCGTCATGACCCCTAGGGCCACCTACGAGTTCTTCAAGGAGCTCAAGAAAACCGTGGACACGCCGCTCAGCGCCCACGCCCACAACGACCTAGGCCAGGCGACAGCCAACAGCCTAGCGGCTGTGGAAGCCGGCGCAGAGCAGATACACGTCTGCGTCAACGGCCTAGGCGAGAGGGCGGGCAACACAGCCCTCGAGGAGGTGGCGCTGAGCCTGGCAGCCCAGTACAAGATAGAGACGGGGCTTAACTACCAGAAGATGGCCGAAACCAGCAGACTAGTGGAGCGTCTGAGCGGCGTGTACATGCCGCCGTCCACGCCCATCGTCGGAGACAACGCGTTCTCCCACGAGGCGGGGATACACGTCCACGGCCTCCTGGGGTTCCGCGGCAACTACGAGATCATGTCCGCCGAGTTCGTCGGCAAGAAGAGCCGGGTCGTCGCTGGTAAGCATGCGGGCCGCCACGGCATCTTCAAGATGGTCACGGACATGGGCTTCGAGCCCAGCGAGGAGCAGCTGAAGGCGATAGCCCGGGAGGTGAAGAGCCTGGGCGATACCGGTAAGCTGGTCACGGACACCGACCTCTACGCCATAACCAAGAACATACTGGACATCAGGCAGGAGGACCGGGTGAAGCTCCAGCAGCTCCTGGTGGTCACGGGGAACAACATCGTGCCCACGGCGAGCGTCACCCTGAACGTGGACGGGAACGAGATGATAGGCAGCGGCACCGGCAACGGCCCCATAGACTCAGCTATTAACGCCATCAGGAACGTGGTGAACGGGTTCGCCGACTTCACCCTGGAGAAGTTCATGATGAAGGCCATCACCGGCGGCACGGACGCCGTCGCCGACGTCACCGTCGCCGTCAGACGGGGAGAGAAGCTCATCACGGCGAACAGCGTCAACGGCGACACCGTCATGGCCAGCGTCGAGGCTATCCTCAAAGGCATGAACAGGCTGCTGGACAAGCAGGGCGCATAGCATGAGCACCGTAGCCGAGAAGATACTCGCCAGCCACAGCGGCCACGACGAGGTCCACCCCGGGGAGATAGTAAAGGCGGAGATAGACTTCGCTTTCATGCCGGCCCTGACGGCGGCACTCGCCTTCTACGCCATGAGGGACATGGAGATCGAGAAGGTCTGGGACAGGGACAGGGTAACCATTCTGTTGGACCACATCGCACCAGCCACCAACGTAACAAACTCGTCGCTCCACAAGGAGTGCAGGGAGATCGCCAGGGAGCAGAGCCTCCGGCACTTCTACGACATCAACGCGGGGGTCTGCCACCAGGTCATCCCGGAGAAGGGCCACGTCTACCCGGGGATGCTCATGGTGGGCGCCGACAGCCACACCTGCACCCACGGCGCCTTCGGGGCATTCGCAACGGGCATAGGAAGCACAGACATGGGAGCCGCCATAGGCACCGGGAAGCTGTGGTTCAAGGTGCCGGAGACCATCAGGGTCGACGTCGAGGGGCGGCTCGGCCCGAGGGTCATGTCCAAGGACGTCATACTCGAGGCCGCTAAGGAGCTTGGCGCGGACGGCGCCACGTACTGCTCCCTGGAGTTCACGGGCTCCACCGTCAGGGACATGAGCGTGGGGGCCCGTATGACCCTCTGCAACATGGCCATAGAGCTTGGAGGCAAGACGGGCATAGTGGAGCCGGACGAAAAGACCTTCAGGTTTCTAGAGGGGAGGGTGAATCACGGATACACGCCCGTCTACAGCGACGCCGACGCGGTGCACGGGGAGACCCTTGAGATCGATGGCGCCGCCCTCGAGCCCCAGGTGGCCTGCCCCCACTCCGTGGACAACGTGAAGCCTGTCACGGATGTCGCCGGGAAGGCGGTGAACCAGGTCTTCATTGGGAGCTGCACCAACGGCAGGCTCGAGGACCTCCAGGTCGCAGCCGAGATTATGAGGGGTAAACGGGTGCACCCCGACGTCAGGGTCATCGCGACGCCCGCCAGCTACGAGGTATACGGGGCAGCCAACAGTCTGGGGGTCATCAAGACGCTGATGGACGCTGGGGCCGTGGTGTGTAACCCCAGCTGCAGCGTATGCTTCGGCGGCAACCACGGGATACTTGCCCCCGGCGAGGTTGGTCTCAGCACCAGCAACCGCAACTTCAGGGGAAGGCAGGGAAGCACCGAGAGCCACGTATACCTGTGCAGCCCAGCCACGGCGGCG
>CAYPNN010000190.1:0-4224 GCA_964412065.1 uncultured Candidatus Bathyarchaeia archaeon | reverse complement strand
CTCGTTGGTGGGCAGTCTCACGGACAAGCAGGTGGACGCCATCGTCGCTGCCTACAACAGCGGCTACTACCAGACCCCGCGAAGGGTCAACGTGCAGACCATCGCCGATAGGGCGAGGGTGCCCCGGACGACGCTGCAGGAGCACCTGAACAAGGCCGAGAACAAGCTCATCTCATCGATAATCCCCCAGATACAGCTCTACACGCGTAAGACGAGGGCCAGATAGCCGCTAACCGGTCAGGGTCGGCTCCCAGAGCCTTATCTAAATATTAAATTGAACGATGTTTTAGGTAATTAGCCTGGTAGCTTCTTACTCAAATTTTTTTGATAAAAACATTTTTCATCGGATGCCTAAACCGAGGTACTTGATGGACGCGGCCCGGATACAGGACATATCCAACGCTCTCTCGGACGAGATGAGAGTCAGAATACTTGAGGCGCTCCTCCCTCGGAAGCCTCTACGGTACACCGAGATAATGAAGGAGCTCGGCCTAGACGTGGTGGCCGACTCAAGCAAGTTCGCTTACCACATGGGCGTCCTCTGCGAAGCCGGCCTCGCCGAGAAACGAGGCGAGTATTACGGCGTCACCCATGGCGGGAGAGAGCTAATAGCTTCCTTCATGAAGGTCTCGGAGGACTGGCAGGAGTACAGGTACCGGGACAGCCTAATGGGCCTCACTGGGAGGGACGTGGTGACTAAGATGTGGAGCAGCACGTTCCTGTTTTCGAGCCCACTACTTATCTTCAACTCCCTCGTCAGCTGGGGGGCACCCCCCTCCACGTTAGACGTGGTCATGCTTGTCTCAGGGTTCCTTCTTCTCGTGACGGGTGGATACGGTTACTACAAGGTGAGCGACGGCTTCTCCGACGTCAAGCTTGAAAGGTTCATCCAGAACGCCTCGCGTATGCTCGGGGAGAACGGGAAAGCCATGAGCCTAATACAGGCTCTGGCTGGCCTAGGCATCGTAACTCTCTCGCTGATCATGTTCTCCATAGAAAACGGCGATCTGGCCTATTCCGGGCTCACCTTGCTGCTCACAGCCGGAGCCATGCTCTCGCTGGCTCTTGGCATGCACCTGAGTTCAAGTCTCTCATACTGGTGGGAAATCTACAGGACCGGGGGGACGGTACAAGACTACTCCAGAGAGATAGACGGGGTCTACTACCTTCTCATGGCGGTTCTCGTGGCCACAGGATTCCTGATAATCGCAGGAGGGAGCCTGGGCGGAGGCATCGGCGTCTTCGGGGCAACTGCGGGTACTTGGAACGACTATAACTGTTACAGCAAGTCGTTGAAAAGAAACACATAGCGCTGTTCACCGCGACAATAATATTAGTCCTGATGGTAAGTGAACCGGGGAGAAGGGATCGAGGTGAATACCGAGCAGCTCTACGTCGAGGATAGCTACCTCAGGGAGTTCGACGCCACCGTGGTTAGGGCGGGACCCAGGTTCGTGGTCCTCGACAGGACCGCGTTCTACCCCGAGGGCGGCGGCCAGCCCACCGACCTGGGCACGTTGGAGGCCGGCGGAACCAGGCATAGGGTCTTGAAGGTGATGAGTCGGGGAGAACAGATATTCCACTACCTGGACGGCGACTTCGAGGAGGGCGCCGAGGTCCACGGCGTAATCGACTGGGAGCGCCGGTTCGGCTTCATGAGGCTGCACAGCGGAGAGCACCTCCTCACCGGCCTCTTCGAGGTGGCGGGCAGCGGCCCAAAGGTCTTCAGCAGCTTCAGCCAGCTGGACTTCAAGCCCAGCGACCTGGACGAGGAGACTTTGCAGGGCGTGCGGCGGCGTTTCGACGAGATAGTCGACATGGATGTCCCCGTCCGGATATACTACATCGACAGGGACCAGCTGGACGTCGGCGACGACGCCCGCAAGCAGAGCTTCCTAGAGAAGATGCCACCAGACGTGGAGAGGCTGAGGATGGTGGAGATCGGGAGGTACGCCCTCACTTTCTGCATGGGCACCCACGTCAAAAGCACAGGCGAGATAGGGCGGCTCAGGAGCCTACGGCTGGAGCCCAAGAAGAAGCATCGCAAGATAGTGTACTTCGAGCTTTAGTCCCACGTAACTAGGAACTTACTTTTATCGCTCTAACATTAAACACTATCTGGGACCTGCCTTGTGGAAGGACGTGCTGAATGAGGATAAGACTGAGTGGCTCCTAGAGCCGGGCGACCCGTCGGTGAGGTACTGGACTCTGAAGGACCTGCAGGACCTGGAGGAAGACGACCCCGATGTCGTCGCCGCACGGGACGCAATCATGGATAGCCCCATAGTCACCTCGATCCTCGGCGCGATGAACCCGGAGGGCTACTGGGAGAACCCGGATGACATGTACCTCCCCAAGTACAAGGCGTCGACCCATCAGCTACTAATCTTAGCCGAGCTGGGTGCCAGAAGGACCCCGGATATCGAGAAGACTGTAGAGCATATCTTCAGGTTCCAGAGGAACAGCGGCCACTTCCTCAGCGAGCTGCCCAAGACCGAGAGGGGAAGGGACAGCGTGGTGAAGGATGGGTGCTGCTTCGACGGCAACGTTCTCTATTATCTCATCCACTTCGGGTACATGGACGACCCCCGCACACAGAGAACGCTGGATTTCCAAGTAGAGTACCACGACGACAAGAACGCCGGCTGGCGGTGCAGGGCGTACCCCATCGACCCTGACAAAGTGTTCCCGGTGAACTGCTACATGGGCGCAGCCAAGGTGCTGAAGGCTCTGAGCCTCATCCCTGAGGAGAGGAGGAGCCCCGAGGTCAGGCGGGTCATCCTCAGGGAGGTGGGGAGCCTCATGGACAACAACATCTACCAGTACCTCAGGAACCCCGACGGCGGCAGGAAGGATAAGGCCGGCTGGAAGAGGTTCGGGTTCCCCCTATTCTACCAGACGGACGTGCTGGAGATACTGGACACCCTGACGAGGCTCGGCGTCAGGGACCCGCGGATGAAGCCCTCCATAGACCTGGTGCTGGACGCCCAGCAGAGGGACGGGACGTGGCTCCTCAAAGACACGTTCAACGGCAAGATGATCGTCGACATAGAGGAGAAGCACAGGCCCAGCAAGTGGATCACGCTCCGCGCCATGCGCGTGCTCAAGAGATACTTCTCATGACGCCGCCACGATGATCAAGTTTATACGTCAACGGGTAGGCGCAAAGAGAGTCAACTAATGTGAGGGTTTCGCTGTGGGCGAAAGAAGCCTGCGGATGGATGTCATCAGCATCTACGTTCCCTCATTCTTCATTTTCGTGGGTATGAGCATCGTCTCCCCAATCCTGCCCCTTTACGCCAGGAGCTTCAACGTCAGCTACACCCTGGTCAGCCTGGCCATCTCGGCCTACGCCTTCGGGAGGTTTCTAGCGGACATACCCAGCGGGTGGCTCTCAGATAAGTGGGGCAGGAGGCCCCTCATGATCTGGGGCACCATCATCCTCGCCGCAACGGCTTTCCTGAACGCCCGGGCCACCAGCTTCATCGAGTTTCTCATCTACCGCCTCATCCAGGGGGTGGGGTCCGCGATGTGGATGACCAGCAGAACCACGCTTCTGGCCGACGTGCTGAAGCCCAACGAGAGGGGCCGAATCATGGGCTACTTCCAATCATTTCAGCTCCTGGGCAGCAGCGCAGGGCCCGTCATAGGCGGCTACGTGGCCACCCTGTGGGGCCTACAGTCCACCTTCTACTTCTACGCCCTGCTCGGGCTCGTAAGCCTCGTGATAACCTACCTCTGGATAAAGGAGCCCGAGGGAGTAGCCACGAGGAAACACGAGACCCACTTCGACTGGCCTACCGCCAAGCGCCTCCTCTCAAACAGGAGCTACAGCCTCGCGTGTCTGGCCACGTTCACCATCTTCTTCATGAGGACGGGAATCAGGGGCACCATGATACCCCTCTACGCTGACAGCGAGCTGGGGCTCAACGAGACGGAAATAGGGGCGGTCATCAGCTACTCCACCATAATTAACCTGATCCTTGCCGTACCCATGGGCCACGCCATAGACTACTTCGGTAGGAAGCCCGCCATCGTGAAGAGCCTCTTCATAACCATGTTCGCGGCTCTAGCCTTCCCCTACACCACCGACTACTTCACACTGAGTCTAGCCGCCGTCCTCCTAGGCATAGGCACAAGCGGGGCCGGGCAGGCGCCCCTGGCTTTAGCCACCGACGCCACCATAGATGAGCCGCGGGGCATCAGCATGGGCATATACAGGCT
>CAYPNN010000189.1:1100-4237 GCA_964412065.1 uncultured Candidatus Bathyarchaeia archaeon | reverse complement strand
AGCATCCCGGGCTGCTGGCTCCGGTCGTGGGATCCATGTCAACGTCTATGCCGATCTCTATGGTGTACGACTGGTGGGGCAGGGGCGGAGCGTTTAGCTGGACCTCGACGTTGATGGCCACGTCACCAGAGTCAAGCCCCTCCGCGGGGACCAGCGTGACCGACTCCACATCCATGGAGATGGGCATCGGGGCGATGGTGTCCATGGTGAAACACATGTTGAAGTCCACTCCGTCGCCCAGCTCGTCTTTGTAGGGCGTGGACTCGAAGCTGTGAGCACCCCACGCCGAGGGAAGACCAGAGGTCAGGACGGTCAAAACCATTAGAATGGGAAGAAGCCTACGTTTCATACAAGCCCCTGAACTGTTTAGAGTCGATTAGTGTAAAAAACTATCCATTAGTTAACGGTAACTACAGGCAGGTCTGGTGACACGCTGTCACCGCCACTCGGCGACCTCGGTCTCGGTCATATCCCTGACACTCTCCCAGAGGGAGGCCTCCTCTGGGGAGACGAGGGTGATGGAGACGCCCTTCTCGCCCTTCCTGGCGGTGCGCCCGATTCGGTGGAAGTAGACCTCAGGGTCCTCAGGCACCTCGTAGTTGATGACGTGGGTGACGCCTCTGATGTCGAGGCCCCGCGACGCCACGTCTGTGGCCACCACGTACCTGACCTTACCCAGCTTGTAGTCTCTGAACACCGCGTTTCTCTGGCTCTGGGTGTAGCCGCCGTGGAGCCCCTCCACGAGGTAGCCCTCCCTCTTGAGGTTATCCGCCAACTCGTCAACGGATTCACGGGTGTTGCAGAATATGATGCCCCTCCTGGCGTCGAGGGCGTTCAGCAAGCCGTAGAGACTCTCGACCCTGTTCTCCTCGACTGGAACGTAGTACTGGGCTACGTTTACCTGGGCGACCTCGTCTCTCGACACGAGGACCTTCCTGGGGTGCCTCATGTACCTTACTGACAGGAGGAGAACCTCCGGGCTCAGGGTGGCCGACCACAGGCTGGTCTGCCTCACGAAGGGCGTGGCCCCCAGGATCCACTCGACGTCCCTGATGAACCCGAGCTCAAGCATCTTGTCCGCCTCGTCCACGGCAACCACACGGACCCTGGACAGGTCCAGCGCCTTCCTCCTCATGAGGTCCAGTATCCTGCCGGGGGTCCCCACCACGATGTGCGCGGGCTTCCCAAGCACCTCGATCTGCCGGATCACGTTGGAGCCGCCGTGCAGGGTCACGACCCTGGTGTCCAGGTAGCGGGCGTAGCCCCTGATGTGGCCGGACACCTGCTCCGACAGCTCCCGGGTGGGGCAGAGGACTAAACCTTGGGCGCTGGGCTTGGATGGGTCCACCTTCATGACCATGGGGACGCCGAAGGCCGCGGTCTTACCGGTACCCGTCTGGGCCTGCCCCATGATGTCCCTGCCCTCCAGGAGCAGCGGCATTGCCGCAGCCTGGATGGGCGTGAGACGCTCCAGCCCCATCCTGTTAAGCCCACGCAGCACCTCCGGGCTCAGCGGCAGGTCCTCGAACATCATGGCTTCCATGGGGCTTCACCGGGGCGTCATATACTCGACTTCACGGGTATATAGGTGGCTAGTA
This sequence comes from uncultured Candidatus Bathyarchaeia archaeon, assembly GCA_964412065.1. Taxonomy (GTDB): domain Archaea; phylum Thermoproteota; class Bathyarchaeia; order TCS64; family TCS64; genus RBG-16-57-9. The sequence continues at coordinate 2,639 of CAYPNN010000189.1, read as the reverse complement.
GACGTGATGGATGTACGACGGCTTCTTGGGGAACAGCGCGTCCACCAGCGTCCTATGGCTCGGGGCTACCCTGACGTCGGGGTAGGCGTACTCCAGCTCCTCCCTGCATCTGTAGCCTAGGAGCAGCTGGGGGAAGACGTACGGGTTAAGCCCAACAGTCCTGTCGGAGCAGTCGCTGCTCAGATGGACACCAGCAACCTTACCTGACTCGAAGACCAGGTTCACGCTGAACCCGCGGAAGTTCAGGTTCAGCCTCTCGGTGAGCCCGCTGTATCTCGTCCCGTTTAGCCTCGACTCCAGCAGAGGCGCGATCTTCTCCAGCAGCCTCACGACGTCCACTATCTTGACCTGCCAGCCGTACGGCTGCGACCGCTCGGCGCCGAGCTCAACCAAGAGCCCTGAGAGAGGGCCCACGTACCCCAGGGTGGAGACGAGCGTCTCAAGCCCGTTCTCCACGCAGTATCTCCTCAGGAACGTCAGCACCTGCCCGTGGACTCCGGGCACGGCCCCAGCCTCCTTGAGGACGAGGGTCTTGTCCATCGGGCGGGGCTGGACCCTCACGTATGCCTGCATCTTGCCGCCCCCGTGGAGCGTGTATCCCTCGTAGGGCTCGCCGTTGTAGATGCCTGTCATGTGCTGCATTCTCCATACGGGCGCTGTTCGGGGGCAGTGCACCATGTACCTGCTGTGGTAGGAGTCGAGGAGCTCGGCGGCGGCCTGTATGTCGGCCTCGGTGAAACCCCGTGACTCCAGGCTCTGCTGTGTGTCCGGCAGCTCGCTCACGGGTATGGTGGTCTTGTGGTTGAGGTCTAGAGAGTACTCGTACCCGAACTGGCGGTAGAAGAAGGGTATACCGGCGAGGGCGCAGAGGTCGTAGCCCCCGTTCCCGGCGGCTTCGTCGAACCTCTCGTTCAGCATCCGCTGCAGGCCTCTGCTCCTGTGGTCCGGGTGTGTTGCGACGCAGCCCATCTCGGCTACCTTGAGTCTCACGCCGTCCATAACCCAGGTCTGGGGTATCAGCACTAGGGAGGCGACGGTTTCGTCGCCGTGCTTGACCGTGAAAAGGTGGTCCATGGTCATGGGCGGGTATAGATCCAGTAGGCGCCTGACGACGCCGTCCACGTCCTCGTGGGGGAAGACGACCCTCATTAGCGCGTATACCTGCTCGACTTCGGCGTCTGTGCGCGGCTTCTTGAAGGTGTAACCGTCGTCCCCCATTGTGTTCCCCATGTGGAACGCATTTAGCCGTATAAGAGTGTGGTTGCATAGGATACTATAACGATGCCTCGTCATCAACCTTTTCAACTGTGTTTACGGAGACGGGCGACCACGAGGAAAACCGTTAACCCGGTGAACATCGCTGCGTAGCCGAAACCCGGGATGCCTCCACCCTGATCCGTCGGCTCGTCGCCGAGCTGCGCCCACTGGCTCCAGCCATGGACATTGCAGTGAGCCCTGACCCTGACACCCGTGCCTGACGATTCAAGGATGTGCTCCACCGTGAAAACGGTGGCGGATTGTTCACCCAGGTCTTCGATA
>CAYPNN010000189.1:0-1090 GCA_964412065.1 uncultured Candidatus Bathyarchaeia archaeon | reverse complement strand
GTGTAGACCTGTTCACCGACCTCGACCTCGATGGAGTCGACGTAATGAGACGACGAGGACGACGAATGGCTGACCTCGATGACCAGCACGTCGTCGTCTCCACGCTTCACCACTTCAAGGCTCAGGACAGTCGGTACGTTGGCGTGGATAACCGTCAATGGGGTGAGGCATGACAAAACGAGTAACAGACCGAGAAAGATGCTTCTTGTCTTCAAGTCAGACAAAAAACACAGAGGGACCACTGAATTTAAACAGAGCGTGCGGCGCGTCATCTGCTCAGGCAACCTTTATCACAGGTTGAGCCCCTCCCTCTACGTGTCTATTCTTTTAGGGACGAACGCGCCTCTGTCGTCGGACATCAGCCTAGTGATTCAAGTGGCAGTCATCCTGATCCTGTCTGCGGCGGTGTACAGGGCTAAAGACAGGTTCTTCCTACAGCACGCGTACCTGATGCTGGCGTGCACCATCCTGAACACCGCAAGCGTCGCCCTCGTCATGGTGCCCGCCGCGCTGGCTCTGATCAGCGGAGTAGCCCTCACGGGTTTCCTGGTCCTAGTGCTGGTTCACGCCGTCACAGGGATCACCGTCCTCGCTGTAAGCTACTACCTCGTGTGGGTCTGGAGGCTAGATAAGCCGGGGCCCTGTTTCAAGCAGAAAAACAGGATGCGTCTACTGAGTATAGCCTGGGTGGCTGAGGCCGTCGCAGGGATCGCCGTCTACTATCTCCTGCACCTTTAGTGGGCTCACACAGGCGATCACCGCCTCTTGGATGGTGTGGGAAAGTTACCTAAACAATAAATTGAATAATCAGTATCCATCCCTCAGTATCTGTCTGAGGGTAAATCGTTTTGCAAGTCGACGGACCAGACGAAAAATGCCTGACGGAGGAGTTCGAGAGGCGCCTCATAGAGGAGATGGGCGAGATCTCGTCCGAGCTTGCCCACGACCTTCGGAGCCCCCTCCAGACCATCCAGAACGCGGTCTTCCTCCTCGAGCGTAGCCCAGAGAACCCCATGTTCTACACCATGATACGTGAGAGCCTCAAGCAGACGACCCAGATACTGGACAGCTTCAGAGACTTCTACAAGGG
>CAYPNN010000188.1:3083-4259 GCA_964412065.1 uncultured Candidatus Bathyarchaeia archaeon | reverse complement strand
GTTCGTGATCGTGGCGCCGTACGGCGTCTCGGGAGCCGTCGCGGGCCTCATAGGCAACCTAGACTACTACCAGTCGCCGACCTTCAAGCCGCTCAGGGGCGTATCCGAGATCGAGGCTTCGTACACGCCAAGCAAGCTGAGGCAGCTGCTGAACGCAGGCATACTACCGCTACGAGCCCAGCGTGGCAGGGGCATCATAGTGGTCAAGGGCATCACCACCAGCAAGGAGCAGATCAGCGTAATCAGGACCACAGACCACGCGGTACGGCTCGTCAAAGCCATCGGTGACCAGTTCATCGGCACACTGAACAGCGCCACGGGCAGATCAGCCTTGAAGGAGAAACTGACAGAGGTACTACTCCAGATGGAGAAGGAGGGAGCCATCGTCCCCAGCACGGACGGCACGGAGCCGGCCTTCGTGGTGGACGTGTACAGCTCCCAGTTAGACTTCGCACAGGGCATCGTGCGTGTAGACTTGGCTGTACGACCGGTACGGGCCATCGACTTCATCTACGCGACGGTGACCGTGCAGGCGTAGGAGGCGACGTAAATGGTACTAATGATAGTTTCGGCGGCGAAGAGCAAGGTAACCATCGACGGAGGCGTCGTGGACGGTATACAGAGCATCGACTTCAAGGTGCGCCGAAGGCAGGCCGACGTCGAGAGCGTCGGCTGGGGCGAACGCATCGGCGTCGAGTCGGGCCAGGTCATCGTAACGGGCACCCTGAGGGTCAGCAGCATGTTCAAGAAGCTTGACGATCTGCTGTACATGGCTGACCCGGACAGCTTCAACATGGTGGCCGAACTCAACAAGGGCGACGAGCTGGTCAAGAAGATCACGTTCGACGAGTGCTACCTCGACGACAAGAGCTTCGAGATGACGGCAAACGGCGTAGCCTTAAGCGTATACAACTTCACCGCTACACGAGCGAGAGAGGAGTAAGGGCGAGGTCATAGGTAAGGCATGAGCGGCGCGAGAAGGCTCACGAAGGAGGACATCCTGAAGGGCAAGGAGAGGCATGAGCCCATCTTCGTCGAAGACTACGACGCGGAGGTGATCATCAGGCCCCTCACAGACGGGGAGCTAACTGAGATATTCAATCTCATAGGCAGCGTGCCCCTGAACCCCGACGGGTCGCCGGACATCACCAAGATGGACGTCAACAAGAACTTCGA
>CAYPNN010000188.1:0-3073 GCA_964412065.1 uncultured Candidatus Bathyarchaeia archaeon | reverse complement strand
CCCTAGGCATGGTGGAGCCCAAGCTGGGGCTTGAGGAGGTCGGGGACATGAAGTTCGGTGTACCGGAGTACATCGGCACCAGGGTCCTCGAGCTCAGCGGCGTCACCAGCCCGGAGGACGCTAAAAAAAAAGCCTAGAGATCGAGGGGCTTGTGAGGAGCCCGGAGGGGCTTGAGCTCGCCGCTCTATGCCTCGACTACGGCTACAAGCTGGCCCCCCACCCGGGGGACCTCACCCGAGACCAGATCAATTTCCTTATTTTTTCACTTTCACATAGGTTGAAGCAGGCTGGCTACCAGAGGCCGGTCGAGGAAGGAGTTACACGGATAATCTTCGAGTGATGAGGTGTATGCGTTGACGGGCGTCGAGGACCTTGTGAAACGGATGTACTCCATGAGCGAGGTTAGCCCGGTGAACGCCGCCCTCGAGAAACAGGCACGGTCGGTGCTCGCACTCAGCAGGGATGGTTTGGGGGCCTACAGGTACGGCTTCCTCACCCTCGTTGAAAGGGTGATCACCACCCTCCGGAGGATGAGCACCCTCCAGGTCACTTCCTTCGCCGAGGAGCCTGTCCTGCCGGCGATCCCTTCAGAGGTACCCGAGATCGGTCCGGTGACCACCCGTGTGGCTCCGGTCCCTGAGCCTGTTAGCGTAAGGTTGACTCGGGAGACACCCTCGATAGGCGCCGTCATAAGGCGGATGATCAGGCGGCTGCGGGGTCGCACGGAGCCTGTGGAGCAGCCGTCGCCTCCGCTGGAGACAGTCAAGGTCGTCGAGGAGGTCGTGACGGAGGAGGGGAGACCGCGGCTGATACCACCGAAGCCGAGGGAAGCCGTGTCGATTCCCAAGATCAGGGAACGCGTTGTGGCGAAGGTGCCTCCGCTGTTCACTCATCCCACGGAGCCCGATGAGCCTGAACGTCTCTTAACGAGACTCCCAGAAGACTTGAAGCTCAAGGAAACCGTTCCACCGAAGCTAGAGAGACCTGCTACGACGATCCCCCGGGTGAGGCTCCCAGAGGAGCCTTGGAGGCCCACCCCTAAGGTGGCCCGGGTCTCAGAGATTGGTAAACGCGTCGCCGTATTGGCGGCGGCGAGGCAGGCGGCGCCGCCGGTGCAGCTTCAGACCAGCGTAATGGAGACCATAGTGGAGACGAGGGCCACGGTCAGAGACGCCATCGTGGACAGGGTGGAGGGGGAAAAGCGTCGAGCCGCGCCTCTCAAGTGGAGCCCCGTGGTCATAGAGGCCATAGGGATACCCAGCGCCGTCAGGGAGGAGCCGAAGGCTCCGTCTCCCGGCGTCCCCGTGCCCATCCGCGCGCTCGTCGGGTTCCCCAGGGTTACCGAGACCGTTGAGCCCGCCGACTCGGTGCTGGAGAGGGAGACCGAGAGCAGGGCTGCGCAGGTGGCATCACAGATGAGCCAGATGTCCAGAGGCGTGGCCGAGCGGGTGGCCCAGATATACCGTAGAGGCGTCGTCGAGAAGCTGCCCCCGGCTGAGAGGCTCAAGGGGGACGCCGTCTCGCAGGCACCGGCCCTCGACGAGGAACAGACGAGGAGAGCGGCCGCCATGGCTTTGACCCTGCAGAGGGCCGAGGCCCTAGAGGGGACGCAGAGGGAGAGGGCGCGAGAGCTGCGCCGCCTCCCGGCGATGATTGAGATCACTCTGGCGGGCGCGCAGATCGCGGCCGCGTCGAGAGAGGCGGGCACAACCTTCTCAGAATCTTTGAGAAAGATGACAGACTCGGTTCCAAGGATGGCGGCGGCCGGTGCCCGTGCGACGGGTCTGGCGCCCACAGCCAAGAGCCCGGGGGTCCTCGACTCGACTTTTTCCATAGATCACATAGTGGGCATCGGGGCGGCGATGGATCACGCAGAGTTTACGGTTTCTGACTCCCTCAAAAACATGGCCATGGACCTAAAGGACGGGCTGATCGGGGATCATCTGCTGGACAAGGGTCTAGACGGGTTGTTGAAGGACGGGTTGGTGGGGGATCATCTGCTTGACAACGGTCTTGACGGGCTGATCGGGGATCATCTGCTGGACCAAGATCTAGACGAGTTGGTGGGGGATCACTTGCTTGACCAAGACCTAGATGAGTTGTTAAAGGACCGGTTGATTGGGGATCATCTGCTGGACCAAGATCACGGCGGGTTGATTAAGGATGGGCTGCTGGCCTCGCTCTATGAGCTAATGGGCAACCGCGTCTTGGAGAGGGTGCCCCTCGAAGGCGTGCCCCCCATCCCCGGCATGAGGCTCCACGAGGTTCTCCCAGCCTTGACGAGGCAGGCGGCGCAGCAACCATCGGCGCCGCGGAGGGTCGAGGCGCGTCCACGGCCCTCGTACGAGAGGCCCAAGCCGATAGAGGTAAAGCTTGAAACCAGCTTAGATGATATTGATCTCAAGGAGCTGGAGAGGAGGTTGGCGCGCATCCTCAAGGACGAGGCGCGCAGGTATGGTGTTTACTGATGAGCATAGAGCTGGATAAGATCAAGCTGATAAGGCATGACAGGGAGGAAGGCAAGACGAAGGTCCTCAACAGCGTCTTCAACCTGAACGTGTCCGAGAGGCGTGAGATCGTCGAGCACCACATCCCGGGGATGGAGGGAGGCGTCCTCCAGGACATGGGGAGGAGGCCGGTCCGGATAGACTTCGACGGGCTGGTGTACGGGAAGGACGCCAAGGAGGTGTTGAAGGAGCTCAGAGCCAGGTTCAAGGCCGGGAAGCCGATGCCGTTCACCTCGGACCTCACGGCGGTGACAGACATTTCGCAGGTCATCATCGAGGACCTGGATATCTTCGACGCCAGCGGCTCGCCTCAGAACTACAAGTACAGGATCAAGCTTCGTGAGTATATTCCTCCTAAGAAGAAGGACGACCCCGCGCCGAGCCAGGACGCGGATGCTAAGAAGTCCGTGGATCAAAAGGCCGATGACGCGAAGAATAATGTTGACGCCGGGGACTCTGAAGCTCAATCACAGGATCAGCAGGATCAGCAGGATCAGCAGGCTCAGGATACTTCTGACACTCAATCACAGGATCAGCAGGATCAGCAGGATCAGCAGGCTCAGGAT
>CAYPNN010000187.1:0-4262 GCA_964412065.1 uncultured Candidatus Bathyarchaeia archaeon | reverse complement strand
GCATTGGGCCTACGAAGTAGCCGACGACGACGCCTATGATAAGGGCGGCGACCGCCGCCAGCTGCATGGTGCTGGCGCTGCTCTGAGCCGCCGCCAGATCGGCTTCCAGAGACGATACCTCGCTCGTCAGAGTGCTAACCTCTCCTTCGAGGCTGGTTTTCTCCGTTTCCAGTGTGGTGACATCGTCTTCCAGACCGGCAACGTCGCCCTCAAGCATCGATATAGTGGCTCCCATACCGTTGCGTACAGCAAAGTCGAGGATGTTACCGAACAGGACGTCTCCCTGCTGCGGGTTTCCTGACGTCAGGTTGTATCGATCGGGTTTCTGTAGCTCCGGCTTGTACATTGGCGAGTAGTGGCTGAACGGCGCATCGGACGTCGCGATGACGTAGTCGCTGTTCGGCATCTCTTCCAGCACCATCATGGCGAAGTTGCCCTCCTGTCCAGGGCTGTGTGCCTCCGGGGCGGGCGCGGACTCGTCGCTGATGACGCCGCTGTCGGAGGACGTCATTATCACGTAGACGCCGTCGATGTCGGTCTCGTCTAGGGCGTAGTAGTTGCCGTTCAGGTATCCGATGATGACTCCGCAGCCGTGGAACTGAGCGTATGTGACGCCGGCTACAAGGAACTTGTACTCTGGTGCACAGTTCTCTGACACGGCTTTGACCCTGTAGGCTGCGTCGAAGTTCACCATGGGGTCCTGGGTCTCGCCGTTCTCGCCGCGCAGTTTGCTGCCCACCGCCTCGAGGGCGTTGTTAGCGTCTGGGATTCGCAGGTCCTGGCCGTCCGGGTAGTCGCTGTCTGAGGCGACCCAGAGCAGCTTGTTGCCCTCGTCGAACCAAGCCGTCACCGCCGAAAGCTCCGCCTCGGTGTACTCCACCGCAGGGTCTGCCTGTATCATGACGAGCATGTCTGCGTCTTCGAGGTCTGAAGCAGTGATGTCTCCCGTAACGACGCTCCAGTCGACGTACGAGTAGTCCGCCATGGCTGCCTTGAGGTTATCATCCGCCTCAAGCGCGCCTTTCATGTGGACGACCACTTTTCCGTTTGACTCCGCACCTACCAGTGCGATGGATGCTAATGACGTGAAGAGCGTAGATAGAAGAATAAGCCCAATGAGTTTACTTTTCATGGTTTTTCTCCGCGTTCAAATAGCAGCGAACGGCATAAAAGCTTTCTCAGGAATCCGAGCAGAGTTTAAATGCTGTAAAAACGATAACGAGGCAGGTGAAATCCGTGGATAGGCGGGTGTTGATTGGGATCGCGGTCGTTGCGTTGATTGGGTTGGGGTACTATGGGTACCTGGTCTTGAACCCGGCTCAGCCTGAGGTACCGGAAAACGGGGGAGAGACACCGGGCACCGGCGGCGAGACGCCCGGCACAGGCGGCGAGACACCGGGTACCGGCGGCGGGACCATCACCGCAACCGTCTCCGGTACCGTAACTGATGATTCGGGTGACCCCGTCGAGGAGGCCCTCGTGCAGATCGGTGACGTATCGACGACGACCGACTCGAACGGAGGATACAGTCTCGAAGTCACAAATGGAACGTATTACGTCGAGGCAAGCAAGACGGGATACAGCCAGGGAATCAAATCCGTCACAGTCACAGAATCTACAGGGTACGAGACAGACTTCTCTCTCAGGGTGTTGAGCACCGGGGCAGGGGAAGGCAAGACCATACGCGTGGTTACCCGCCACGGGGCGGACATCATGATGGTCGCGGATGATCTCTTCCTCAAGAGCGATTTCGCCATCGAAAACAACATAGTGGACATAGAGTGGCTGCCCATCGCCGACTCGCTCTGGATCGATACCATCACGAGGTCAGGCGACATCGACGTGGCGTGGGGAGGCGGACCCGACCTGTTCGACATCATCCTGGACGCGGGCTTGCTTGCCCCCCTCGAAGGCGAGGACATCGACGCGCTTCTCGCGGGCATCCCAGAGGACATCGGGGGCTCGGAGACGCGCAGGGTAGTCGGCGGCGACGTATACTGGGCGGGGGCAGCGATAAGCTCATTCGGGTTTACGATAAACACCCAGCTAATCGATTACTATGATCTCCCAGAGCCAGCGACGTGGGAGGACCTGGGGAGCGCGACCTACGCCGCCTACCTGCCCACGACGTTGGTGGGCACCGCCGACGCCACGACATCCACATCGAACACGAGGATATTCCAGATAATCCTCCAGATATACGGGTGGCGTGACGGATGGGACCTGCTAATCAGGATGGGAGCCAACTCGAAGATATTCGACCAGTCGGGAAACGTCCGAGACGCGGTGATCAACAAGGAGATAGCCATCGGCACGACCATCGACTTCTACGGCTACACGGCGCAGTGGCTGAACCCCGAGTTCTGCCGGTACATCTTCCCCGCCGACGGCACCATCGTGAACGCCGACCCCATAGCGCTGCTGACGACCTCACAGGACCCCGGGCTGGCGCTGGGCTTCATCGAGTGGGTGATCAGCCCCGAGGGCCAGAAGGTGTGGCTGGACGGCAACATCAACAGGATGCCCGTCAACGAGGAGGTGTTCGACACGCCCGAGGGCAAACAGAGAGCCGACCTCGAAGAGGTGTTCCAGAAAACCAAGGAAGCGTTAACCATACAGTTCGACAGCGCCGAGGGGGCGAGCTACTACTCAGCCATAAGAAGCTACCACAGGGCGGTGATCGTGCTAACCCAGATAAAACTGGAACGGGTCTGGGAGGACCTCACCTATGCGCTGGAGAATGGACGGATAACGCAGGAGCAGTTCGACGACCTCGCCTCCAGGCTCGGCGACCCAGACGAGATCGAGTTCGTCGACCCTGTGACAGGGAAAACCGAGACATTCACGATGGAGTACGCCCAGAGCATAAACAGCCGGATCGAGGAAGACGTCGAATACAAGCAGGAGATGGTGGATGCGTGGACGGCTGCTGCGCTCAACCACTACGATGAGATGGCCGCAGAGCTCAGCAGCATCGCCTAGGGGAAACGCTGTGACGCTGAGCTGGGCGGAGTCTCCCTCCATCAAGAAGAAGGTAGAGAAGCTGCGGAGGGAGCTCGACCCGCTCACGCTGACCCAGACACTGGTTTCATACGCGATCCTGCTCGCGTTCCTGGTGGCGCCGCTGTCCTCGTTGATCCTGCAGGGATTCAGTTATCAGGGCTCCTTCTCGCTGAGATGGTTCACCAACATACTGACGAGCCCCGAGTACGTCAGCCTCAGGAGCCGCGGCGGACGCATGTTCGAGGTGAGGCGGGACGTCATGTACATCTGGGGCTACGACCACGGCGTGCTGCTGAACAGCCTCGTCGTGGCTTTCTCCGTCACCGTCCTCTGCAGCGTCATAGGGATAGCGGTGGCGATGATCATGGGCAGGTACGAGTTCAAGGGCAAATCCGTTTTCAGGGTGATACTGCTCATCCCGCTGCTCGCCACCCCCTTCGTGAACGCATACGTCGTCGGGAAGGTGTTCAACCCACAGTTCGGGCTGCTGAACTACCTGCTGCACGACCTCCTCCACGTCATACCTTGGAGGATCAGCGTCGACGGGCTCGTCGGGCTCATAGTGGCTCAGACCCTCTCCTACTACCCCATAGTCTACCTGAACGTCGTGGCGTCGCTGAACAACATCGACCCGAGCCTCGAGGAGATGGCCGAGAACCTGGGCGCGACGGGGTTCAGGCTGTTCAGGACGGTGACGTTCCCCCTCTTCCTCCCCGGGCTGGTGGCGGGAGCCGTGATCACGTTCATCTTCAGCCTCGAGGACCTGGGGGCCCCCATAGGCTTCATAGGCGCCAGCGCAAACCCCCTGGCGAAGAGCGTCGCGTCGTACCAGATCTACTCGGCCTTCGCCGAGGCGGTGACGGGGCAGATATCCCCGAAGACCTCCGCGCTGGCTCTGCTCATAATGATCATAACCGTGGTGAGCTACGTGGCGGTGAAGACCTTCACGTCCCGCCGAAGCTACACCATGATGAGTAAGGGCGGGCGCTGGAACCCGAGGGTGCGTACCCCGGGGCTAGGCGGCCAGGCGGCGATCTGCCTCATACTGCTGCTGCTCGTGCTCTGGGGCGCGATGCCCCAGATAGGCACCTTCGTGCTCGCGTCCACCAACTGGGCCACAAGCGGGACCTTGCCGACACGGTTCACCGGAGCATCCTTCAGGGCCTTGTTGACCAACAAGGACGTGACCCGGGCGATAGCTAACAGCCTGGGCTACTCCTTCGCGGCCGTAGCCATAATGGTGCTGGTTGGCTCCAGCA
>CAYPNN010000186.1:0-4270 GCA_964412065.1 uncultured Candidatus Bathyarchaeia archaeon | reverse complement strand
GCATGATTGAGAACGATGACCTAGCGGGACTCCTACATTGCACAGCATTGATACACGGGCACTACTGCGTAGGGAGCGCTATGGGCGTGATAGCGGGACACTACGCCATGAAGGCGTTGGACGTGAAAGAGAACACGGGCATGGAGCACGTGATAGCCGTAGTCGAGACAAACAACTGCTTCAGCGACGGCATCCAGATGGTGACCGGCTGCAGTTTCGGCAACAACAGCATGGTCTACAGGGACTACGGGAAGACAGCCTTCAGCCTGGTGAAGAGAAGCGGCGAGGGCGTCAGGCTTTCGACGAGGCCTGACCTGGGAGACCAGCTGAAAGATAAGGACCCGGAGACTCAGCGGCTCTACAGGGAGATCGTGAACAAGAGGGACGCGACGCCCGAGGAAGAGGCGAGGATGATGGAGCTGAACAGGCGGCACTGCTTCAACGTCCTAGAGATCCCGGCTGAGAAGATATTCAAGATCGAGAAAGTGAAGGTTGAGTTGCCCAGCTACAGTCGGATACTCGAAAGCCATGTCTGCCCGGTCTGTGGAGAAAAATATATGGAGACGAAGGGAGTGGAAAGAGGCGGCCAACACCTCTGTCTCGACTGCGGCGGCGGTGAATTCGGGCAGCTGGACTGGGCGGGCATAGGAATAGTTAAAGGGGGAGAAGCCGCCTAGGCTCGGCTTCGGAGGGATGTCGATGGTCTTAATGGAGCCGATCCAAGTGCAGCCTATCGGGTACGTCAGAAACGATCTTGGCAGGAGACGCTACAACGAGTGGCGAGGCACGGAGTCCCAGATAGTTATAAGCGAGGAATACCGGGACGCGCTCCACAGGCTAGACGAGTACTCCCACATCGAGGTGCTTTTCTACGTGCACGAGATGAAGAGCCACTTCAGGACCAGGATTCACCCCACCGGCAACCCGGCGTACCCTGAGATGGGTGCGTTCGCCACGAGAACCCCGAACAGGCCGAGCAGGATAGCCTTGACGACCTGTAGGCTTCTCGGTGTCGACGGGAACGTTCTAAGGGTTGAGGAGCTGGACGCGTTCGATTGTTCACCTGTTTTAGATGTTAAACCTCATTCCTGGAAAAGTTCCGGTGAAGTGAGAGTACCCGACTGGATCATGGGTCTTCGCCGAGAGATGGAGAAAGGATCAGCTAAACCCTATTAGCCGTGGAGCAGCCTCCACCAGTTCCCGGGTGTAGCTGTTCCTTGGGTTTGATATAATCACGCTGCTTCTTCCCTCCTCCACCTTGACCCCGTCTTTGAGCACCGCGATCCTGTCGCAGATTTTCCGCGCCAACGCTATGTTATGTGTGATTATCATCAGCCCTAGTCCGCGGTTCTTCTGTATCTCCAGTAAGCGCAGCACGTACCGCGCCTGGAGGCTGGCGTCTAGGTCGCTGGTGGGCTCATCCGCGATGATCATCTTGGGGTTAACTGTGAGGGCTCGGGCGAGGCACAGCCTCTTGAGCTCCCCTCCACTCAACTCGGTGACACGCCTCCTCGTGAACTCTTCAGCAGTTGGCAGCCCCGCCTCCGAGATCGCCTCCAGCGCAGCCTCATCCACGTTCAATGATCTCTGTATGACCAACGGCTCCTTCACCGCGTCCAGCACGGTTAACCGTGGGTTCACGGCCGAGGAGGCGTCCTGAGGTATGTATTGTAGCTGTGAGCAGGTCGACAGCCTCTCCTTCCTCATCAGATCAGATAGTTGATGATCCTGGAACAATACCTCACCGGCGTCCTGCTCAAGGATGCCTGAGAGTATCTTTGCTAGAGTAGTCTTTCCCGACCCCGTCTCGCCCACGACCCCGAGTACCTCTCCCTCGCGCACACGTATGCTCACGCCCTTCAGGGCTTCCACCTTGCCGCTGCGCGAGGTAAATGTCTTAGTCAGGTTGTTTCCCGCCAACAGCACCTTCAGTCCGCCGAGGTGGCACCGCACATCGTGACTGGTTGATATAGATGCGAGCCCGGGTTCAGCGGTTCCGCAGATGGGCTGGGCCTGCGTGCATCTGTCAAAGTACACGCAGCCACGGTACGCCGCCGTGGGATCGTATGTTCCCCGTATGTCCTGCAGGTTCTTCGTGGTAGTCATGGTAGGATACGAGTTGAGGAGGGCAAATGTGTATGGGTGCCTAGCGTCCGTTATAACCCGCTTCGTATCCCCTCTTTCCAGGATGGTCCCACCATAGAGTATGGCAATCTGGTCGCTGAGCCTCGTGATGGTGTCGATGTCGTGACTTATGACGATGACCGTCTTATCCTCCCGCACCTCGTCGAGCGTCTCCAGTATCCGCTGCCTAGTCAAGGGGTCGAGGTTGCTTGTCGGCTCATCTATCACGACCAGCTCCGGGTCACAGGCCAGGCTCATGGCGAGCAGAACAAGCTGCCTCTGCCCCTCGCTCAGCTGATGCGGGTAGTCGTCCACACGTGTGATCCCGAACATGTACAGTAGTTCCTCGGCGTGGCTCTGTGCTTCTTCGGGCGTCATCAACCTGTGACTGACGATAGGTTCTGCTACCTGTTCTTTAATGGTGTATACCGGGTTCAGTGCGTCCAGGTTGTTCTGGAAGCACATCGATATCTTGGCCCATCTCAGTTCCTGTAGCTCTTTTTCCTGCAACGTCAACAGGTTTTGTCCTCGATAGTTGATAGTCCCCCGCGCCTCTCCGTTGGCTAACCCAAGAAGCTGCAGCCCGAGGGTGGTTTTCCCGGAGCCGGATTCACCGGTAATTCCTAGGCACTGCCCCTCCTCTAAGCACAGGTTGATGTCGTGGAGAGTCGTATTCCTGTTTCCAGAGTAAGTGAATTCGAGGTTCTCTATCTTTATTATCTTTCTCAACGTTTATTCCTCCGTTTGGTTATCCCCATAATTTTCTCGACGCCGTTCCCGATGGAGGCGAGGGAAAGAAGCAGCCCGGATATGGACAGAGTCTGGGGCAGGAGCCGCCAGAGCCACGCCCACGTCATGTAGCTGGTGGGCCGATTGATGAACAAGCGGATGCTCATGCCCCAGCTGTGGGAGGTCGGGTCCCCGATCCCAAGGAAGGCCAGCCCTGCCTCTGTCATTATGGCTCTCCCTGTCACCATCAACAGTGACGAGAAAAGCAGCGGCGTCAACGAGGGAAGAAAGTGCCAAAGCAGCAGGTGCATCCTGCCCGCCCCGAACCCTCTTGACGCGTCTATGAAGCCGCTTTGCTTGATCCTGAGGGTTTCTGATCGTATTATGCGCGCCGTGCTCGGCCACGACGTCAGCCCGATGACGAGTATGATGTTGAATACGCTGGGAGAGAGAAGACCTGCAACTACGATTATGAAGGGAAGCCTCGGTATCGACATGAAGACATCAGTGAACTGCATCAAGACGCCATCGATCCTCTCCCCGAGGTACCCCGAGAAAAAGCCTAGAGGCAGCCCCAACAGGAACACCGTTATTATCCCTGAGCTTAGACCCACGATCAGGCTGATCTTTGCGCCGTAGACGAGGACGGTCAGGTTGCACCTGCCTACGGGGTCTGTCCCGAGGGGGTACTCTTCTGAGGGAGGCTGTAGAGGCTTTCCTGGCTTGTCCTTCACCGTGTAGGGCGTGAGGTTATTCCCGAATAGGGCTGTGGAGAAGAATACCAGTAAGGCGAGTAGGGGTATGACGAGCTCTCGGTATTTGTTGAGGGTTTTTCCTGCCTTCACTATCTCACCCTGGGATCAATAAGAGGGTAAAGCTGGTCGGCAAGCAGGTTGCATGCCATGACCACTACAGACATGAAGAAGAACAAGCCCTCCATGAGCGGATAGTCCCTGTTCACCACAGCCTCAGATATCAGACTACCTACGCCGGGATACGAGAAAACCGACTCTATGAACACGACCCCGCCGATGAGGAAACCGATCCTGGTGAAGACGTAGGTCGTGAAAGGGAGAAGAGACGCTCTAAACGCGTGCAGGTATTTGATCCGTGAGCAGTCTAATCCCTTGGCGTAAGCCGTCAATATGAATGGCTTGTCTAGAGTGTCTATCATGCTGTTACGTACAACGAGGTAGTAATCAGACACCATGCTCATGAATAACGCTGTGACTGGCAGAAACAGATGTAATAAGACATCCCAGAAGCGCTCTAGGAGTCCACTGTACTCCACGTGAGGAGTGTAGGCGCCTCCAAAAGGGATTCCATGAGTCCCTGAGAAGATGATTATGAGACCGATTGCGATGAGGAAAGATGGGATCCGGCTCACAACCAAACTTGAGCTGAATATCACCCGGTC
>CAYPNN010000185.1:0-4285 GCA_964412065.1 uncultured Candidatus Bathyarchaeia archaeon | reverse complement strand
GACCACGAGCGCCACCCTGGGCAAGGCGGGAGTCAGGAATAGCAACCCCATGGCGGTCATGGACTTCATGGTGGTGCCCTTCGGGCTGTACCTTAAGAACCACATAAAGTTCGGCCGCAGCCTCAAGAACCGCCCACGGGTGTTCAGCACCAACTACTTCATCAAGGGCGAGGACGGCCGCTACCTCAACGAGAAGGTGGACAAGAAGGTCTGGATCATATGGGCCGAGGGACGGGTGCACGGCGAGTACGGCGCCATAGAGACCCCGGTCGGCTACATCCCCAAGTACGAGGACCTGAGGGCCCTGTTCAGGAGGGTCTTCGACAGGGAGTACACGATGGAGGAGTACACGCAGCAGTTCAGCGTCCGCGTCGACAAGTACCTGGAGAAGCAGGAGCGGATGGAGAAGCTCTACGGCGACGAGGAGGGAGTGCCCGACGAGTTCTGGGCGGTACACCGCCGCATAAAGAAGCAGCTCAGGGAGCTGCGGGAGAAGACCGGTGAACCGGTTCTCCCACCAAGCTACTTCCAGTGATCCCCCTTTATTCACCTCGGTCTGGACAGGTCACAGGCGTACCTGTGCGCCGCCATGAGAGGCTCGGGGAGCGAGTGATCCAGGAAACAGGCGTCCACTATCTCGACGCAGGCCTCCAGCGTGATCAGGTGACCCACCGAGACGTACACGGGCGACCCAGTCGGGGAGGTCATCTTTGCGCCTATCGCCTTGCCGCCATGTCTTATCAGCGTCTCCTCGGCGTCAGGGTCGTCGAGTTCGCCGCAGAGCAGCCTCCTGGCCACACCTAACGTAGGCTTGTTTGTCTCGACTCCGATGTGGGACGCCAGCCCGAAGCCCCTGGGGTGAGCGAGCCCATGGCCGTTCACCATCAGGACATCGTAATCTGACAGCCCCTGCAGAGCCTTCAACGCGGGGCGTAGCTCCCTGTACGAGAAGAAGCCGGGCACGTACGGGAACTCCACCCGAGTCTCCGCCGTGGATAACTCAAGAACTTCGAGGCTCTCGTCCATGACGACCGCGGCAGAGTAGGCCGCCCCGCCCACGTACGAGACGTCTACCCCTGCTATGAGCTCGGCTTCGTGCTCAAGCTCCACTACCTGCACCGTTTCTGATAACTCGATCTGCTCCAACGCGAGAAGGTCGAGCCTTTCCTTCGAGGGCCGATCCACGTGTTTCTCGAAGCGGCGCATGTTTTTCTGTTTATCGGAGATCGTGACGAGCCGCTCCATGAGCTCTTGGTTCTCTAGTTATTCTTATAGCAGAGACGTAACACGTTCAATGTGTCGAGGCGGATTCTAGTGGGTTACAGGGAACGGACCAAGGGATCGAAGGCGCTGGGCGAGCGGGCGGTGAAGGTGCTGCCCGCGGGGGTGAGCTACGCCATCCGCGCGTTGCCGCCTTACCCGTTCTACGTCGACCACGCGGAGGGGGTGAAGGTCTGCGACGTCGACGGCAACGTCTACACAGACTACTGGGTGGGCCACGGCGCCCTGATACTGGGTCACAGCCCGAAGCCCGTCGTGGACGCCGTCTCTAGGCAGCTGCACCTTGGAACCCACTACGGGTTCGCCCACGAGAAGGAGATCGAGCTCGCCGAACGCATAGTCAGGCACGTGCCCTCGGCGGAGATGGTGCGGTACACGAGCAGCGGCACCCTGGCGAACCTATACGGGACACG
The DNA here is from genome assembly GCA_964412065.1 of uncultured Candidatus Bathyarchaeia archaeon. Taxonomy (GTDB): domain Archaea; phylum Thermoproteota; class Bathyarchaeia; order TCS64; family TCS64; genus RBG-16-57-9. The sequence goes on along the minus strand of CAYPNN010000185.1, from coordinate 2,591 downwards.
CCTCGCCCGCGCCTACACGGGCAGGATGAAGATGCTGAAGGTGGAGGGGAGCTGGCACGGCGGATACGACAGCCTCCACGCGTACGTGACCCGCCCCTTCGGGAGGCCTGAGAGCGCGGGCCTCAACCCCAAGACTACGGAGGACACTTACGCCGTGCCCTTCAACGATGTCGAGGCCGCGAGGAAGGCCGCCGAGGGACACGATCTGGCTTGCATCATACTCGAGCCGGTCATGGCCGCCGCGGGGTTCATAACGCCGGAGCCCGGCTACCTCGAAGGCCTCAGGGAGATATGCGACGACACGGGGGCCCTCCTCGTATTCGACGAGGTGGTGACCGGGTTCAGGCTCGGCCTCGGCGGGGCCCAGGGCTACTACGGCGTGGAGCCCGACATGACTATAATGGGGAAGATAATCGGCGGCGGCTTCCCGGTGGGCGCGTTCTGCGCCTCAGAGGAGATAATGGAGCTCCTCGACCACAGGAAGCACCCGGAGCCCGAGAAGCGTTGCGCTCACGGAGGAACCTTCACGGGGAACCCGATAAGCATGGTCGCCGGCTGCGCCACCATAGACGCCCTCGAAGACGGGAGGATCTATAAGCATATAGACGCCCTCGGGGAGAAGATGCGTGAGGGTCTTGACGACATCTTCCAGCGGAGCAGGCTGCCGGCCTCGGTCACCGGGGTCGGCTCCACCTTCGCCATCCACTTCCAGGAGGAGCCGCCTAGGAACGTGGGGGACACCGCCGGGAACGACCTCGACGCCACCCGAGCCTTCTTCAGCTATATGCTGGAGCGGGGAATCGTGTTCCTGAGCCCCACCGTCAGCCACAGCTGGGTGAGGAGCCCCCACACCGCCGAGGAGGTCGAGGAGTACCTGGCGGCCACAGAGGGCTTCATGAAGAGCTACAGAGGCTAGCCTTCTCATGCCGAGGCGTGGAGAGCCTTCAAACCCTCATATAGCTGCGGCGCGAATACTCGGTGAGAGACATGTCCGTGATAATCGTCCAGTACCCGTTGATCATAGTTAACCTCAAGACTTACATGGAGGGGATGGGCCAGAGGGCCATCGAGTTCGCCAGAACCGCGGAGAGGGTGTACGAGAAGACGGGCATAAGCATAGCCGTGGCCCCGCAGGCGGTGGACCTGGAGGCTGTGGCGGACAGCTGCGAGACCCCGGTCTTCGCTCAGCACGTGGACCCGGTGACGTACGGCAAGTACACGGGCCACGTGCTCCCGGAGGCCGTCGCAGAGGCCGGCTGCGAGGGGACGCTGCTCAACCACTCGGAGAGACAGATCCCGTTGAGCGTCATCGAGGCGAGCGTGGCTAGGGCTAAGGAGGCTGACCTTATCACCGTCGTATGCGTGGATACGTCGGAGAAGGCTGGACTCGTGGCTGCCTTCGAGCCTGACGCGATAGCCATCGAGCCGCCGGAGCTCATAGGCACGGGCATCCCGGTCTCCAAGGCGAGGCCCGAGGTGGTGAGCGACTCCGTGGAGGCGGTTAAGATGGTCAACCCGAAGGTGAAGGTGCTCTGCGGGGCAGGCATCACGAACGGCGAGGACGTGAGGGCGGCCATGAAGCTGGGAGCCGAGGGCATACTGGTGGCCAGCGGCGTCGTCAAGGCGGAAGACCCGTACAGGGCGCTGCTTGACCTGGCGAGGGGTATGCAGGGCTAGCGCCCCAAGCGCTACCTTTTCAATGCATGAGCCAACTCTGTCTTGGTTTGAAGCCGAGGGTCCTCACGAAACGCTTCTACGCACGGGACACAGCAGATGTAGCCCGAGACCTACTCGGTAAGAAGCTGGTTAGGATGCTCGACGGCGATTCTCTGGAAGGCCTCATCGTCGAGACCGAGGCTTACTACGGCGTGAACGACCCGGCGTCGAGGGCGTACAGAGGGAGGAAGCTGTACAACGAGGTGATGTTCGGGGAGCCCGGCCGGCTGTTCGTCTACAACGTCCACAGGTACTGGATGCTCAACTTCGTCGCCCATGAGCCGGGAAAGGTGGGAGGCGTCCTGATAAGAGCCATCGAACCCGTAGAGGGGGTCGAAACCATGATGATGAACAGGTCGGTGAAGGATATCAATGAACTAGCAAGCGGCCCAGGGAAGCTAACCCTCGCGTTGGGGGTGGGTAAGAGCCTGAACGGGTGCTCGGCGACGGATGAAGGCTGCCCGGTTCACGTGCTGGAGAACAGACGCGTGTTCAAGGTGGGGGAGTCGCACCGAGTGGGAGTCAGAGAGGATCTGCCTGAGAGGCTCAGGTTCTACGTCGAAGGTAACAGGTTCGTCTCTAGATGATTAAGGCTCTATCCTTACTCTGTGAGTTACCTCGTGGCTGTCTACCTTGAATACGAGTATGTAGTCACCCGGCTTCGACGGTGAGAGAGGAATCGCCTTGTGGATGTAGCTCGAGTGCGGCTCTACGTCTATGGACGCCCCTGTTATCCAGTCGATGTGGGTGACTACTCCTGATAACGCGTCTTCACTAAACCCGTGTTGTACATCGAATGTGTTGTAGGCAGGTAGTTTTACGTAGTATGGGTTGTCGTTTACGATGCTGAGGGTGGCTGTGAATCTCTCCCCGGC
>CAYPNN010000184.1:0-4290 GCA_964412065.1 uncultured Candidatus Bathyarchaeia archaeon | reverse complement strand
CCCACCCCCCCACACAACCCGCCAACCCGAACCCCCCCCGCAAGCACCAGCAGAAACCATCCCCAAAAAACGCTTATACCCGGTAACCGGGAACAAACCAGCCTCAACCACGGGCCCCGGCGAACAGCACCCGGATCGCCAAGTAGACGGCGGCGGCTCCTCCCCCCGCCAACGCAAGACACGTCACATCCGACAGGAAGGTGCCGGACTCCATCGCCGGGTTAAACGCCCACAGATCCACGATAAACAACGCGAAAGCCGAGAAAAAAGACACGTAATCGAACCAGTTAGACTCGATGACCTTATCCCGATACGTATACATCGTGGCGCCGAGAACCTGCTGATCCGTCATGAACGACCCCACGCCCTCAGCCCTCATCACCGAGCAGAGACCCATGACGAAGCCGATGAAGATGCCCACCAGCCCCAGCCACCTCCACCCCAAAAGCAAGTCACTCGTGAAAAACCGAGCCAGGAAACCCGTGAGAGCCGAGACCGCGCCCCCGATCAGAGCCGAGGCGAAAACAAGCCACGCGTATTCAAGAACTGATCCGGTGCGCGAGTCAACGTGGGGCATGCTTCCCCTCATCCGGCTTCTCAATCCTCACATGAGATAAAAACAGTTTTGGCGCAACCCGCAGTTAATGCTATAAACGTTTACCGCATCTAAAAAACGAGGCTCGGCAACCATAGAGTGGGGGAGACTCTTACGGTCAAGAAAAGAGACGGGAAACCATTCATCACGCTCCTAGTCCTCCTCCTAGCCCTCGGCTGCTGCCCCTCAGAGCATCCATCCGCTGAAACGGACACCCTTCACTCCTACACAATCTTCCAAGACGACTTCGAGACAGGCGAAGCAGGAGACTGGACGATAAACATCCCCCCTGAGGCCCCGCAGGGAAGCAGCGTTACTGTGGAGACCGACGACGGAAACCACGTGCTGTGCTCCCGGGGCCAGACGTGGGCGGAGGCCGGAGGCTACTACTGGACGAACTACACCCTCGAGGTCAGGGTGAAGATCCTGTCCATCGAAGGCGGGGCACACATAAGCGTCCGCAAGTCCGGGCCCTCCAGGTACCTGGCCCAGTTCTGGGGCAGCGGCCTAGCCATCACCAAGGAGCACGAGGAGACCTTCACGCAGCTCACAACCGTGAAGACGTTCTTCCAGACGAACAGGTGGTACAGCTTCCGCGTGGTATGCATAGGAAGCACCATACAGGTCTACGTGGACGACGCCCTGAAGCTCACGTACACAGACGAGTCGGACTCGATACTCATGGGCCCGATAGTCCTCGAGAGCGGCCCGGGCTCCGTGATGTACTACGACGACGTCACGGTCTCCACGACGCTCACGCTGTACGTCGAGCACCTCATCCAGGAGGCCCAGCAAGAGATAAACCAGGCGAAGACGCTGGGGGCCGAGACCGGCGAGGCGGAGCAGAGGCTGGACGAGGCAGAGGCCGCGTACTCGGGCGGAGACATATCCGCAGCCATGTCCCTGGCGGAGGAAGCCATAGGCATCGCGTCGCACGCGCCCGTGGGGGCCGTAGCCGTCGAGACGTTGCTGAGGTACGAATCCGAGTACGACCAGCGCACCGTCGAGGTCTCCGGGACTATAAGGGACATAAGGTACGAGGAGGGCTCCTACGTTTTCGCCCTCGACGACGGCACGGGGGTGATCCCGGGCAGCTACAACAGGACCCTCGGGGGGATCAAGACAGACGACCAGGTGAAGGCCCGGGGCAGGTTCGACGCCCCCACGGGCACGTTAATCGTCGAAAGCCTGGAGGCCCAGCCCGAGGAAGAGTACTTCACGTTCCTGATATTCAAGGACGACTTCGAGGACGGGGACTACAGCGACTGGATGACGGGCGTCGACCCCGGCATAGAGGGCTCGGGATGGACTGTGGAGACGGAGGGCGGCAACCAGTTTCTATGCTGCGAAGGCAGCACCTGGGGCTGGACCGGCGACACCGAGTGGGCCGACTACACCGTCGAGTCGAGGCTGAGGCTCGTCGAAGGCGGCTGCGGCATCGGCTTCCGCAAATCCAACAGACCAGAGGGAGCCGAACACTACACCCTAAGCCTCACCCGCTACAGGCTGACGCTGGTGAAGGCGGAGCTCTACCTCAACGAGGTCCGACCCACGGAGATCAAGTACGTCAACGCAGACCTCGATCCAGAGAGATGGTACGACGTCAAGATCGTCTGCATCGGGAACAGCGTCGCGGCGTACCTCGACGGCGCCCTGAAGATCGAGTACGCGGACGAGGACAACCCGTTCCTCAAAGGGGCGATAGAGATCGGCGTGTTCCCCCACGACGGGGACAAGCCCTCGCACGCCCTCTTCGACGACGTCAAGGTGTCACGGATCTCAACGACGAGCGACATCAACGACCTCATCACCTACGCCCAATCCGAGATCGACGCGGCGAAGGAGATCAACGCCGACGTAACCTCCGCGGAGCTGAAGCTGGAGCAAGCCAGGAGGGCGTTGGCGCAGGAGAACTATGAGACGGTGCAGTACCTGGTCGACGAGGCAGTGTGGCTGGCCAAGCGAGCCAGCCTCGGCGAGGTCTCGATCAAAGATCTGAGGGCCATAGCCACCAGGTGTAGCGGCCACCTGGTGACCATTACGGGGACCGTTAGAAACCTGCAGGACCGTTACGGTGCGGGGTACGAGTTCAGAGTAAACGACGGAACCGGTGAAGTCGCCGTCACCTACCAGGGCGCGCTGCTGGACATCGCTGACAATTATGAGGTTAAGGTGACCGGGTTATTCGACGCGGCCAGGGAAACGGTCTCGGGGTCCATAATAGAGAAGATCTCTGTCCCTTCGACAGCGGGGCCATCCATCCCAACGGGGCTCCTCGGGGTATCATTGAGCATCGAGCAGATGGCGACGCTGTTATCCATCGGCGGAGCAGTTGTGGGAGTATGTGGATGGTTTGTTCGGCACGAGAGGATGGAGAAAAGGAGGAAGGTCCTGTTCACCAAGCTCATGGACGAGGTCGACGCCGTGTACTCGCGGTTCAAGATGAACGCAGTCCAGTGCGAGGCGGAGCTCTACAAGCTCAAGGACGAGGTTCTAGACGAGTTCAAGGAAGGCACCATCGATGAAAACAAGCACAGCATCCTAGAACAGAGGATCGAAGAGCATCTGCATGAGGTTAAAAAACAAATAGAGAGAGAAAAGTCTTAACCCATGCAGCAGGCGTCAAAACAATTGTTCTAAGCCTCTGCCCACGAATAGTTGTTTCAATTTTTCTAACAAGAATTAAAATCCGTTCTTTCAAGAGATTGGCGCATAATAGAAGATGACTCTGCTTTCTTTCTGTTTGCTTCTTCCACATCAAACAATAATACACATCTTCTTCTTTTTCTAACTGTGTGAGGAATTCAACATCAGGTTCCCCGGTAACAAGTAATAAGCCCGCCGCCACGCCGAGTAGACTAGCTAAGACTAACATACACTATATCCGGTCAAAACCGCCTCAGAGAGACTAAATATAGCCCGATCTAGTCCTATTTGACACAAGTATTATATTCCGTTTACATCAACTAAAAATTACCGTAAAACAGGAGATGAAAAAAAATAGCCATACTCGTAACGGGCAGAATATTCGCGCTCGTAATGCTGATCATCCTATGGATCTTCATACTGGGCGGAATGGAGCTATCCAAAAAGAAGCTACCACCCTTCAGGAAGCTCACCGGCCTCGACGCCCTCCCCGAGATGGTGGGCAGGGCAGCGGAGATGAACAGGCCTGTGCACTTCACAACCGGGCTGGGAAGCTTAACCGAGTCCGTGGCACCGCAGCTTGTAGCCGGGCTCGCGGTCCTGGCACACGTCGCTGAGCTGTGCGCCAACTACGGCGTGAAGCTCATCTACTCGGTGTACCAGGCCCAGGTCATGCCCATCGCCACAGAGCTCATCAAGGAGGCCTACGTGAAGGCCGGGAAACCCGAGGAGTTCGACGCGGAGGAGTCGGTGAGGTACCTGTCAGGCGAGCAGTTCGCCTACGCCTCAGCCGTCCAAGGCATAGCCGAGAGGGAGAGACCCGCAGCCAACGTGATGATCGGACCATTCTACGCAGAGTCGATGCTCTTCGCCGAGACGTTCAACAGGATCGGATCCATCCAGCTGGCGGGCACGGCCAGAGGATACCAGATACCCTTCTTCGCCGTCATCTGCGACTACCTACTCATCGGGGAGGAGATCTACGCCGCCGGAGCATACCTCTCTAAGGACCCCATGCAGGCGGGCACCATAAGGGGGCAGGACTACGG
>CAYPNN010000183.1:0-4300 GCA_964412065.1 uncultured Candidatus Bathyarchaeia archaeon | reverse complement strand
AGATCGGGGTCTTTCATGTTTTCCGCTACGTTCAGGTCGGTCGAGTTCTGTTCGGAGGCATTGCGGCGCCGGGATATCTGTTCTATCACATGATCGATGTGGAACTGTGGCAGATGCCTGTAGGTCGCGGGCTTGACCACCCTGAGGCCCCGAATCTTGAAGGGCCTTATCTCGGGGTCTCCGTCGTCCATCTCCAAGGGCTCGCAGCTGAACTTGTAGCGGTTATACTCGATGAGGCCGACGCCCCTCGGGACATCGCCCGGGGAAACAAGCCGCATCGGAGTGAGCAGGTAGTTGTAGTTGCACCCCGTGCAGGCGAAGCCGTTCATGAAGTCGCCTCTGCTTACCTTCACCTCGACGCCCCTCAGGACGTTGTAGCCCATGACGTACTGCTGCGGGTCATCCAGCTTGAAGTCTCTGTGTTCCTCGTCCTGGATCTTCCGTCGCCTGTAGTCGAAGTACTTCAGGCCTACGCCGACCACGTCCACCACCTTCTTGTTGTCCAGCTCGCAGTAGCGGAGCAGGCCCAGATGGTTCAGCGCGACCTCGGTCTCCACGCTGTGGCAGAGCTGGTTGTAGAGCCAGAGCTTACCCACCTCCTTGAGGAACGCGTGTCTAGTCGACTCTCCCGCCGCCGGAACCCCCACCATTTCACCAGATTTTAACTCGTGCCTGTGCCCGCGTTACGACGTTTAATATGAACGCAGCGAGATGAGGAGGAGAGACAGATAAAACAGGGTCAGAACACGAGCTCAGGTAAGCTGTTCCTTGTCTGGTTTGTCGTCGTCTCATCTATCTGCTCGACGCCGGGGGCTCGCAGCGCCCACTCGGCGTACTTCTCGTCGGTGTACTCGACCCTCATCGTGTACGGCGGGTCGAGGCGGAAAGGCTCGACGGACCCTATCTTCGTCATAGCCCGTCGAGCCGCCTCCCTTATCACATCTTGGACCTTCGCGGGAGACAGCGAGACTGCCTTCCTCACGGAGAGGGCGCCGAGCTTCTCCTTCTCTTCGAGCCCCCACTTGACCACTGCGGCCTCGACGCCGGGCACTAGGGCTCTGGTCTCCTCCACGGCTGCCTGATCCCCGCTGACGAACATGGTGGGTACGCCGTGGACGCCGAACAACGCCATGTTCATGGCTATCTCTCCTATCCTCAGCCCGTTGAGCCAGATGTTCTCTATGAAGGGCATGAAGCTGTGAGATAGTACGCCGTTCTCGGCCCCGGCCATGCCGTGGAGACCGTGGAGGAACATGGCGTCGAAGCTCTCGTCGTAGCCCGCTGGGCCGGCGTCGCCTGCGTGCATGACTAGCCTGCACTCGGGGTGCAGATGCTCCACGTCTACTCCACCCGGGAAGGCTCCGTGACCCGGCCACGCGTAGACCTCTGTGGCGCCGCCCTCCAGAGCGCCTTCCACGAGGGCGTTGAGTTCACGGGTGGCCATCCCGATGGCCTGCCGATAGTAGGCGCCTTCCTCCATGCACTGCTTCTTGAAGTCCACTACTCCGGCGACGCCTTCCAGGTCGCAGACAACGTATATCTTCATGGCTCCTCCTTCTCGTTCCATCATAAAAGGCTCGTTACTCAACACCGTCAAGCATATTACGCCGTCTGGTGGGCTCAACGAAGACCGTCAAGTCGTCGCCAGCCTCCGCCCCGACAACCTCGAAGCCATCACGGACCTCGTCCAGCGAGTCCACCCTGCCCCTGTCGAGTCTGCAGCCGAAGGGCCCGCACTCCACCACCCTGATGCTCATCGCCACTGAACCCCTTTGCTCAGGCTATAAACTCGACCCAGCGCGGCGCAGGGGAGTCTCGCGTGAAACTAGATGACAGTGGGGGAGGGGGTAGGCGCCGCCTCAGCCCGTTAACACAGTTTTATATAGGATCGGCTGCACCTTTTCATGAAACGTCTCAGAGTTGATTTGATTGGACGCCAAGGAAGCGCTAGACAAGATACTCATGCCCAAGAGCGTCGCCGTCATCGGCGCAAGCACGGATCCCTTCAAGTGGGGCTACATGCTGCTGAACGCCATCAAGCAGAGCGGCTTCGAGGGCGACATCTACCCCATCAACCCCAAGGCCGAGGAGATCCAGGGCCTCAAGTGCTACGCAAGCGTCAGGGACGTCCCCGGCGACGTGGACATGGCCTTGGTCGTCGTGCCTGCCCGCTTCGTGCCTGGGGTCTTCGAGGACCTGAAGGTCAAGGGCGTCAAGGGGGCGGTGGTCATCACCAGCGGCTTCAGCGAGACAGGCGAGGAAGGCAGGCAGATGATCCAGCAGATCCTCGAGACGGCGAAGGGCAGCACGAGGTTCATCGGCCCGAACTGCATGGGCGTCACGAGCAGCGAGGCCAAGCTCAGCGCCCTCATGATCCCGTTCCTCCACGAGAGCGGCGACGTCGCGTTCATCAGCCAGAGCGGCGGCTACGGCCTCCAGCTCTACCTCAGAGCCTCAGCCATGGGCGTGGGGATAGGCAAGTTCATCAGCAGCGGCAACGAGAGCGACCTAAAAGGCTGGAACTACCTAGAGTACTTCGGCCAGGACGACGACATAGATCTCATCACCATGTACATAGAGGGCCTCAAGAACGGCCGCAAGTGGTACGAGGCCGCAAAGGAGGTAACCAAGAAGAAGCCGATAGTCGTCATCAAGGTGGGCGTCACGGAGGCAGGCAGCAAGGCCGCGGCGAGCCACACCGGCAGCATCGCTGGCAGCGACAAGGTCTACGACGCCGCTTTCAGGCAGGCGGGCGTCGTCAGGGCCTACGACGCTGCCGAGATGTTCGACTACGTCAAGGGGCTGCTCTACTGCCCGCTTCCGCAGGGGCCGAACATAGGCATCGTCAGCAACAGCGGCGGCGTGGCAGTGGAGACGGCGGACAGGCTCATCGAGAACGGATTGAAGGTCCCTACGTTCAGCGAGGAGGCGCAGGAGGAGATAATGCAGCTCATACCGGCTTTCGGTAACCCAAGGAACCCTGTGGACCTCACCGCGACGCTGAACATGAACAGCTTCCTCAACGTCCCCGACATAGTGCTGAAGCAGCCCGAGATACACGGATTGATAACCATCAGCCTAGGCACCAGCATCATCAAGACCATGTTCCCCGACGTGCCGGAGGAGGATCTCGAGGGCATGTACGAGTGGATCAACGGCACCCTGCTGAAGACATACAAGAAGTACGACAAACCGGTCATCGTCATCGACCCGGCGGCGGATGTCGCGGGCGCATCCGCCAAGATCCTTGAGAAGGAGAAGGTGCCCGTCTACACGACTCCTGAGAGGGCCGCCGACGTGATGGGCGTCCTCTACAAGAGGAAGCTCTACCTTAACAAGGTGAAGGCCTAGCCCTCACCTATCCCAGCCACGTTTTAGACTGAAAAATTCAGATCGTTAGAACGTCTGGACGCTGGAGTTGTCTTCGTCGACGAGCCTGCCCCGTATCTCCCTGGGGTCGGCGTCGTCCCTCTGAAGCAGCTCCAGGTGCCTCTCCATCTTCTTGGTGTTGTCCCGGATGACCTTGATCAGGTCGTCGCTGAGCTCGTTCCTCTTCTCGGCGATATGAGTAGCCTGGTTGATCAATATGATCTGGTTCCTGATCTCCTGCTCGGCTATCCAGACCCCCTCCCGTATCTTCTGCTGCTCCGTGAGCCTCATCTCGTACCTGACCCTCTCCTGTTCCCTCACGAAGTAGACGAGCATGAAGACGCTGAACACCATGGTGGCGAAGATTAGCTGCTCAAGGTAGTATGTCTTGAAGAGAGTGCTCAGCCAAGACACCTCGAAGTAGCTGAGGTAGACGGTGACGAAGAAAGTGGCCAGGCTGAACACGTAGCCGACGTAGATCACCCTGTACTTCCTCATAACCTCCTGGAAGATCCTCTTGAACTTATCCAGATGTGACAGCATCTGCTCTGAGGCGCCGACGGCATCCAAGTCCTGTACCATATTTGCTGATCATGTCTAGCGTTAAATCGTGGTCTGTGTAGGAACCCACCACCTACAACATAGCCGGCCACGCTACCGCCCGAATACCCTGTTGAAGGCCTCCCCAACCGAGTCGACGAGGCCGTTGGCGACCCCTGAGCCCACTATGTCGCCGGTGTGCTCCCGGATGAAGCCGTAGAAGACGCCGACGCTGAAAGCGAAGAACCCCCAGCTCCACGACACGGTGTAGACCCCCTGCAGCGGCCTAACCGTGTTCAACGCCCTGTCAAGCCCGTACAGAGCGGAGGAGACCAGGAGGCCCGGCCCGAAGGCCACGCCCTCGACGCTCCAGGGCCGCCCATACTCGTCG
>CAYPNN010000182.1:3885-4338 GCA_964412065.1 uncultured Candidatus Bathyarchaeia archaeon | reverse complement strand
CCCCGGGGCGGGGGCATACACCCACTCGCGCAAGAATTTGTCCAGGGGGGAGCTCATCGACGTATACGGGGAGCTGGTCTCCAAGTACCCCGTATCCAGCATCGAGGACCCCCTTGAGGAGGAGGACTACGAGGGCTTCGCCGAGATTACCCGGGCGCTGCCCATACAGATCGTTGGGGACGACCTGTTCGTCACCAACGTGAAGCGGCTCAGGAGGGGCATAGAGATGGGGGCCTGCAACAGCCTCCTCTGGAAGGTGAACCAGATCGGGAGCCTCACCGAGGCCATGGACGCGGCGAGGCTCGCGATGGACAGCGGCTACACCGTGATGGCCAGCCACCGCAGCGGCGAGACCGAGGACCCCTTCGTCGCCGACCTCAGCGTCGGGATAGGGTGCGGCCAGATAAAGACGGGGGCGCCGGCGAGGGGCGAACGGACGGCCAAGTACAACCA
>CAYPNN010000182.1:0-3875 GCA_964412065.1 uncultured Candidatus Bathyarchaeia archaeon | reverse complement strand
GTACCCATCCGGCCTGTTCTCCTAACCTTTTTCATTGAGCCTGACCCAGTCCACTGAAATATTCGTATGCCGATATGAGGCTCGAAGATGCACAGGGTCACCCTCGATCAGCTGGCGTACCACACCCTTGAGAGGCACAGCCTCGTCGACAGAGCCCCGGCGGCGGATGCGATTAGGGTCGTCGAGGACATCTGCGGCCTCAACGCCCAGGGCGCACTCAACTACAGCCTGAGCCTATGGGCTAGGGTAGAGGGGCTGGACAGAGGGCTCATCAGAGATTCGATTCGGGATAAGACTCTGCTCAGGTCGTGGTTTATGAGGAACACTGTCCACATCATGGCTTCGGGGCAGGCTTTCGTCGCCCGCCCAGCGCTGCGGGAAAGCCTCGTGCATGAGTGGAACAGGTGGACGGTTAAGACGGGCTCGAAGCTGAGCCCGGACTCGTGGAGGGTCCACTACGACCCGGTGCTCGCCGCGCTGGGGGAAGGCCCTCTGTCGTTGAGCGATCTTCTTGATAGGTACAGCCCCGCGTCTGACAGCCCGAGGCGGCTCCTCAGCAGGGTGGTGAGGGAGATGAGCCTGAAGGGCCTCGTATGCAACGCCGAGCCTAGGGGGCCTTGGTACCATGACACGGAGCAGACCTACGCAGGCGTGAAGCGTTGGGTGCCAGGCATGACCGAGACCGAAGTGTCCCGGGCCCAGGTAGGCCTGATGACAGCCTATCTACGAGCGTATGGTCCGGCGACGGTGCAGGACTACGCCTACTGGACCGGGATGAAGGTCTCCGCCGCGAGAGAGGTGTTGAAGAATATGGAGTCCGAGCTAGAGGGGGTGGAAGCCTCCGGACAGAGGGGTAAGCTATACGTTCCCCGGGACACTCTCCCAGACTTGGATAGCGTAGAGGCGGTTCCGTTGGTCCGGCTGCTCCCCAAGTTCGACGCCCTCATCATGGGGCACTGGGACAAGACCCGGTTCATGGACGAGGCCGCGAGGAGACGCGTCTTCCTGCCGACCGCCGAGGTCGCCGCGACGGTGCTCGTCGACGGCAGAGTGGAGGGCGTCTGGGTTATAAGGAAAGACGGAGACGCGTGGAGCCTCGGCGTCGAGCCCTTCAAAGAGCTAGACGAGGAGCACATGGACCTGCTCGGAAGCGAGATCCAGAGCATGAAAGAGTTCACAGGCTTCGAGATAAAGGAAGAAGTCTCGGTGGTCTAGGCTAGTTGCCGCTTGAGTAGTTAGGTTTAAAGAGCCCTCGAGGGTTACCTGTCCCTGGTTCACGTGAGCGACTCGGAGCGGTTCCACGACCTGATGTTCGAGGTGAGCAACGAGGACAGGGTCAGCATCCTCAGGGAGCTGAGGAAGGAGCGCTCCACGTACAGCGACCTGTCACGCAAACTAGACATAACGACCCAGGAGGTGAGCCGACACCTATCCCGGCTAACAGAGAACGGCCTGACAACGAGGAGGACCGACGGCCTCCTCGAGCTCACGCCCTACGGGGAGCTCGTGCTCAGGCAGCTCAACGCCGTGGAGTTCACGTCGAAGCACCGCGAATACTTCTCGAGCCACGCACTGAATGGCCTGCCGGATGAGTTCGTCTCCAGGATGGGGGAGCTCAGTGGATGCGCGCTCAACCTTGACGTCATGGTGTCCATACACAGGGTCCAGAAGATACTGCGGGAAGCCGAGGAGTACGTGTGGGACCTCAACCTCCCCTACATCGCGAGCGCCTTCCCCTACATAAAGGGCATATACGATAGAGGGGTCGAGGGCCGGTTCCTCCACGGCGAGGAGCTCCATCTCCCGGACGAGATGAGAGATGCGAGAGAGAGCGTGTTCAGCGACGACCAGGTCAGGAGAATCAAGGCCACGGGGCTCTACATGGAGAGGCTCGTCGAGGCTGGGGTCATCATCTACTTCTCCGAGAAGGAGCTCGCCCTCCTCTGCTTCCCCGACTCCGACGGGAGGTTCGACTACATGGGCTTCACGTCTACCGACCCAGACGCCCTGGAGTGGTGCAGAGACGTGTTCCTCCACTACTGGGAGCAGGGAAAAGACATCAAGTAACGCCCACCTGCTCCTAGGAACTAAAGGAGTTCTTATCTCTAGGCGACACCCTGATCAATGTATGAGCCTAAACTCGCAGGTGGCCGCCATACTCTACGAGATCAGCGAGATACTGACCATCAAGGGGGACAGGTTCAGGAGCCGAGCCTACAGCATGGCGTCCCAACGGGTCACGGCCCTCACAGAGGACGTCCGGGACGTAGCCGAGCGCGGCGACCTCGAGCAGATCCCAGGCGTCGGCAAGAGCATCGCCCAAACCATCGAGGAGTATCTGGACACGGGCGAGTCGACGGTGCTCCAGGAGCTCCGTGAGAGCCTCCCCCAGGGCGTCCCCGAGATGATCACGCTGGAGGGGGTAGGCCCAAAGATCGCCATGAGGCTCTACCAGGAGCTGGGAGTCGTGGGCATCAAGACCCTCGAGGAGGCGGCGAGGCAGCACAGGATCAGGGAGCTCAAGGGCTTCGGGCCCAAGAAGGAGGAGAACATCCTCAAGGCGATAGAGGAGCACAGGAGCCGCAGCACCAGGTTCCTGCTGGGCGAGGTGCTCCCCGTGATACAGGGGATGCTCACATACATGAGTGACTGCGAGGCTGTGAGGCGCGTCGAGATGGCTGGCTCGGCCCGCAGACGCAAGGAGACCGTCGGCGACCTTGACGTGCTTGTCTCGTCCACGGACCCTGAGACGGTCACATCCCACTTCGTCTCCATGCCCCCCGTCGAGCGGGTGCTGGCGCAGGGCCCCACGAAGAGCACCATCGTGCTTGGGAACATGCTCCAGGTGGACCTCAGGGTGATACCGCCTGAGAGCTACGGCGCAGCCCTCCAGTACTTCACGGGCAGCAAGGAGCACAACGTCAAGCTGCGCACCATCGGAGTCAGAGCCGGGTTCAAGCTCAACGAGTACGGGCTCTTCAGGCGGCGCGACGACGAGCTCGTCGAGGCCGAGGACGAGGCCAGGATCTACGAGGCCCTAGGCATGCGGTGGATGCCGCCTGAGCTCCGGGAGAACACCGGCGAGATAGAGGCCGCCATGGAGGGCAGGCTCCCGGAGCTCGTGACCCTCGACGACATAAAGGGCGACCTCCACGTACACACGGACTGGAGCGACGGCCACGCATCCATCGCCGAGATGACGGAGAAGGCCACGGAGATGGGCCTCGATTACATCGCCATAACAGACCACACGAAGGCACTGGGCATAGCCAAAGGCCTCGACGATGAGCGGCTCATGAGGCAGATGGAGGAGGTGAGGCGGGTGGACGAGGAGCACCCGGAGATAAGGGTGCTTGCGGGCACGGAGTGCGACATCCGCAGAGACGGTCGACTGGACATCTCAGACGAGGTGCTCGCGGAGCTTGACTGGGTGGTGGCCGCCGTCCACAGCGGCTTCAAGATGGAGGAGCAGGCCATGACTGGCCGAGTGATCGAAGCCATAAATAACGAGCACGTCGACACCGTAGCCCATCCCACGGGGCGGCTGATACAGCGCCGCAGCCCCTACGCGATGGACCTTGACGCGGTCTTCGAGGCCGCCGCCGAGCGGGGCGTCATGATGGAGATCAACTGCTACCCCGACAGGCTGGACCTGAGCGACGTCAACAGCAGACGAGCCAAGGGGCACGGAGTCAAGACGACGCTGGGGACCGACGCGCATACGCCGTCCGAGCTAGAGTTCCTGTCCCTCGGCGTGTCCGTTGCCAGACGCGGCTGGCTTGAGGCCGCCGACGTCGCGAACACGTCACGCGTCGAGGAGCTTCTCAAGCCTAAGAAAGGTTAGAACTGGATCAGGTTCGCGCCCCATGTTAGGC
>CAYPNN010000181.1:0-4352 GCA_964412065.1 uncultured Candidatus Bathyarchaeia archaeon | reverse complement strand
CACAGCCGGCGGCAGGCAGGTGGACGGGTTCCACGGCCTCAGCATAGAGTACATGAGGAGCCCCAAGTTCATGCAGGCCGACGGTGGGTGGGACCGCGTCGTCTGGATACCAGAGGAGATCAGGGACAGGATCAAGGAGTACATGCCCGAGGAGATAGTCACCAAGATAGCTACGGAGAAAGACGTCGAGACCCTCGACCAGCTCAAGACGTGGCTCAAGGATAAGGGCCACCCGATAGTGAACAGGTGGAAGGAGGAACCAGCCGTCGAGGCCGCGCCAGCGGCGGCGCCTCAGCAGCAGATGACGTACCAGCAGCAGGCCATGCCGACCATGTTCACCATGCCCACAATGGAGCTGCCGGCCAGCGCCGTCCCCGGGCTGCCCAGCGGCATGAAGATACGGATAATCCTCAAGAACGCCAAGATCAAGGCAGAGAAGGCTATCATCAAAGCCGAAAAGGAGTGATCCACCCATGGCCAAACCCAAAGACATCGAGCTGCTGCTCAACAAGGACCTGCTGGAGAAGCTGGCCAAGTTCCAGGAGATCGAGCTCGAGGATGTCGACATCGAGCTCGACGAGATAGAGTTCAGCGTGGAGGGAGGCAGCGGAGGCGTCTCGTCGCCGCTCCTTTCGCGGCTGGGCTTCGAGTTCGCACTGATAAGGGACTCCGCTAACAGGATAACGAGCCTGCTGGGGGGGCCAGCCTCGCCCATGGGGATGCCTCAGATGCAGCCCGCGGCGCCGGGGTTGGCGCCGGCCGCCCCCATAGCCAAGCCGACGGAGCTCATCCCGGAGACGATGGGCGTACCCGTGAGCGATTACCTTGGGAGCATCGTCGAGGTGAAGCTCGGGGCCACGAAGGCCGAGGGAGGAACGCGTTCCACGTCGTACGTCATCGGTGGAGAGAAGGTGCCCCCGTTCTTCAACTTCGAGGCTGCTACACCAAACAAGCCCGTCATAGCGTTGGATGTCTTCGACTGGCCCAAGGTGCCTCTCAGCAGGGCCGTGAAGATGCACTTCAGGGAGTACCTGGAGGACACCGCCGAGTGGGCCAGGGTCTGCGTCGAGAAGTACGGCGCCGAGATGATAAACGTGCACCTCCTCACCATAGATCCGTTGATAGAGGACGCACCCCCCAAGGAGGCGGTGAAGAAGGTCGAGTCGGTGCTGGAGGCGGTGGACGTGCCCATCAGCATAGGCGGCTGCGGGGACCCGCATAAGGACTACGAGGTCTTCAAGGCCATATGTGAGAACATCGAGGGGGAGCGGCTGCTCATAAACTCGGTTACCCTGGACATGAACATCGAGGGCACAGCCAAGCTCGTCAACGATCACGACAACTGTGTAATCGCGTTCACGAGC
This sequence comes from uncultured Candidatus Bathyarchaeia archaeon, assembly GCA_964412065.1. Lineage (GTDB taxonomy): Archaea > Thermoproteota > Bathyarchaeia > TCS64 > TCS64 > RBG-16-57-9. The sequence continues at coordinate 2,988 of CAYPNN010000181.1, read as the reverse complement.
ATGGACGTCAACAAGGCCAGGGAGCTGAACAGGAAGCTCTACGACTTCGTCCCCAAGGAGCAGATACTCATGGACACCACCACCGCCGCCCTCGGCTACGGCCTGGACTACGCGTTCACCGTCATGGAGCGGTGCCGCCTGGCCGGCCTCAAAGGAGACCCTGAGCTAAACCACCCCATGAGCTCGGGCACCACCAACGCGTGGGCCGCCCGCGAGGCTTGGATGAAGATGGGCCCCGAGTTCGCGCCTAGGGAGCTTAGGGGCCCCATATGGGAGACCATCACCGGTACAACGCTGCTCCTCGCCGGCGTCGACTACTTCATGATGATGCACCCCGCGGCGGTGGACGCCCTGAAGACAACGATCAATCATCTGATGAAGGACGATAAACCCGCCGAGCCCACGGAGTGGGTCTCGGTGAGGCTGTAGGAGGGATGAGATGCCAGCGAAGGAACTGAGCCCGATAGAGATCTACCAGAGACTCCCTAAGACCAACTGCGGGGAATGCGGCGAGGCCAACTGCATGGCCTTCGCGGCCAAGCTGGTTAACAGGGAGGCACTGCTGGACGACTGCAAGCCCCTCCTGGAGCCCAAGAACAAGGAATCGTATGACGGCCTCTGGGCGCTGCTCAAGCCGGCGGTGAAGGCGGTGGAGGTGGGCGTAGGGGAAAACACTTTGACACTAGGCGGCGAGTACGTGTTCTATCGGCACGAGTTCACGTACTTCCACCAACCGGCGATAGCCGTCGACGTCAGCGACGAGATGGGCGACGAGGAGTTCGAGCTCCGCGTCAACGTGCTCAACGACTTCAGCTATGAGTACATAGGGATGCAGCTCACCCTGGACATGCTGGCGGTCAGATGCACCAGCGGCGACCCCGACGCCTTCGCAGCAGCCGTGGAGAAGGCTAGCAAGCTGACCCAGAAGCCCATGATACTGTGCACCCACAGCCCGGAGGTGATGCGGAAGGGTCTAGAGGTCGTCGCAGATAGGCGTCCATTGATCTACGCGGCCACCAAGGAAAACTGGAAGGAGATGGCCGAGCTGGCTCTCCAGTACGGCTGCCCACTGGTCGCGTCGTCACCCCAAAACCTTGACACGTTGAAGAGCATAACGCACACCCTTGAGGCGTACGGGGTGAAGGACATCGTGATGGACCCCGGCACCAAGCCCAAAGACTACATGGCGGCCAACCTCAACAACCTCGTGAAGCTGAGGTGGCAGTCAGTCAACGCGGAGGAGGAGCACCTGGGCTACCCGATACTTGGCTTGCCCCTCGTGGCGTGGACGGTTGAAGAGGAGGACACGATAATCAACGAGTGGAACGAGGCCGTTCTCGCGGCTCTATGCATCGACAGGTTCGCCGACGCCATGATTTTCCTCGGCATCAGCGGGTGGGCGCTGCTCCCACAGTTCTTCCTCAGAAACAAGATCTACACCGACCCGCGGAAGCCGGTTTCCGTGGAGCCGGAGCTGAAAGCCTTCGGTGAACCCGACGAGCTGGCGCCGGTGCTGCTGACCACCAACTTCGCCCTGACCTACTACACGGTGGCCTCCGACATCGAGTCGGCTAAGCTGAACTGCTACCTGCTCGTCGTGGACAGCGAGGGCATGTCTGTGGAGAGCGCCGTCGCGGGCCGAAAGATGACGGCCGACACCGTCGCCGAGGCGCTGGCGAACTTCAAGGCGGGCGACAAGGTGAAGCACCGCCACCTGGTGATACCGGGGAGGGCCGCCAGGCTCAGCGGCGAGATACAGGAGCTGTCAGGCTGGACCGTGTCCGTGGGCCCCATGGACTCGTCTGGCATAGCCAAGTACCTGAACGAGAAGTGGACTCCCTTCCCGGAGGACTAGGCCCACTTCACGTAGCCGCCGGTGGAGCCCGCTCCACCCAGCACCACCCGGCGCCCCTCTTCTTTCCCCTCGTATCTCTCCAGAATGCCTCTGAACTCCACCCTTTCGCCTACCTCGAACAGGCCGCCGTAAATGCCTTCGTAGGACACTATCTCGGATATCGTTGCCTCTCGGTTCCTTACCTCAGAGTCCGTCACCCTGTATATCGCCGGAAGGTAGATGGACTCCTCGGTGTCGGACACGACCGCCGTGCCCTCGACATCGCCCAGCTGGTGGTAGACGTGGTCGCCGTAGCTCTCGGTTATCTCGTCGTCGGTTCGCGTCGGGTGTATAGAGAAGTAGGTGCCCCTGTAGAACCCGTAGTTCCACCTCGTGGACGCGACGCGTCTGAGCTCATCCCTGCTCAGCGGGAACTTCTCGGAGCGTTGCTTCACCCACTCGTCCATCTCTCTACTGTTTCGGTGGCGGACGACGCCCTCCCTCCTCGCCTCGAGGATAGCCTTCTTGACGCGCAGCGATTCGTCGTGTCCGTAGACCGTGAGGTCTATGTCCGAGAACTCCGGGTTATGTGAGTGAGTAAGGATGGAGCCTGTGACACCGATCTTGTCTTCAACGTCTGCATGCTCCTGGAGGTACTCGACGAGCCCAAGCAGCTTCTCCTCCAGCGGGTCCGATGGGCCCTCACGGATTAGCGAGTCGACCCTCTCGACAGGGTGGTAGTAGCGTTTTACGTCGCTGAGGGGTACACAGGTGACGGTGATGTTGCGGACGGGGCAGTCGTAGAGGTAGTCGGGGTGATTCTCCCTCAGGTAGCCGTACGTGCTCTCGACCTGGGTTACGTGGTAGTACCGGATGGCCCGGGTGTAGCGGGTATCCCCCCTCCCCCATTTCCCCTCAGCCGCGGGGACGTACTTCAGGTACGCGGTCACCCTGCCTGGGGGGTGGAGGTAACCCACGACGACGAACATCAGCCCGTCGCGGGTCTCGACCATGTCCCGGTCCTTCGGCTTCAAGACCCTCCTCACCTGAGCCGTTCGAAGACGTAGTCGACGAGCCTCTCTGCTATGTCGACGGCCGTCACCTTCTGGAGCCCCTCCCAGCCGGGTGTGCTGTTCACCTCTAGAGTGTACAGC
>CAYPNN010000180.1:0-4352 GCA_964412065.1 uncultured Candidatus Bathyarchaeia archaeon | reverse complement strand
AACAGGAACGGGCTGGCCGTGATGAGCCTGATCCCGGTCTCCTTCTCCAGCGCCTCGTAGAGGTGGAGGTTCCCGCCGTTCACCTCGTTGGGGTAGTGGGCCTCGACTCCGAACCCGCCGTCGATGTACCCCTCGTCGTGCATCCACGCGACCTTGTTCAGCGTTTCCTCTATGGTTCCCTTGTCGATGTACGAGTCGTGGAACCTGCTGGCCCCCGGGTAGAAGTACCAGACCCCCGCGCTGAACCTGGGCTTAAGGGTCGTTCCCTTGAGGTGATCGAGCATCTCATCCCTGTCCCTGACGATCCTTTGAGAAAGAAGATCCTTCAAGAAAGGCACCGATCTCAGCGTGTCCCCCGGGTTTAAAGGGTTAACCATGACCTTCTAGGCTTCGACGAGGTAGAAGTAGAGCATGAAAGCCGCCGCCCCCAGCGTGCTCAGGACCGTGTTCAACGACGACCACCCGGACGTCGCCAAAGCCACACCCCCCACCGCGGTGCCTAACCCGTAGCCCAGGTACGAGAGGGCGGAGCTCAGGGACATCATGCTCCCCCTGTACTCCGGGATCTGCTCAAGCACCAGCGTGTTAGCCGCGGAGTACTGGAGGGAGAAGAAGAAGTGCCCGACGATTATCACAGCCGCGCCCATCCAGAGAGGAAGGTACGGGTAAGCAGCCTGGGACAGGAGCGCCACCCCCAGGGTGGTCACGATGGCTCCCTTCACCCCCAGCCTCTCCGTGAAGCTCCCGCAGAAGAACGAGCCCAGCAGGAACGTGAGGGAGGCCACCGAGTATATCAGCGAGACCTGTCCCTTGGACGCGCCGCGGATCTCCCTAAGAAAGGTGAAGCTATAGAAGTATATGTTCTCGGTTGACGCCGCCCTCAGGGTCACGGCACCGAGAGCCGCCAACGCGGACCTATTGGATGCTACGGCCCTGAACCCCTCGTCGACGCCGACTGTGTCCGCCTTAGCTAGCGTGGCCGGCAGCCTCCACAACGTCAGCGCCAGGGCGGTCACCGGGATCGCAGCGGCGTAGGCGACGAAAGAGAGCCTCCAACCGCTCGCCGAGGCCAGGTACGCTATTATCGGCGCCCCCAGCATGTAGGAGAGGCCCCCGGAGGCGCCTATCCAGCCCATCACCCTCGCCCTGTCCTCCGGGGGATAGTACTCCCCCACCAGCGACGTCAGCATGGGGAACACGACGTTGGAGGCTACGCCGTTCAGAGAGTAAAGCGCGAACAGCAGCACAAGGCTGGGCGCCGCGGCGCTGCCCACGCAGGACAGGCTCAGCAGCAGCCCGACGGCGAGCAGGTGTCTGCCGCTGTACCTGACGCTCAGCGCCCCCATGGCGACGGCCGTCACGAAGCCGAGGACCGAGGACATAGTCCTCATCTGGCTGACCAATCCGACGCCTGAGTCGAAGGTCTCCGCGATCTCGACCAGCAGGATGGACGTCAGTATGGTGCCGGGGTATATGGAGTAGTTAGACAGCAGGAGAGGCGCAAGCGCCGCCGGCACCCCGCTATCCTTCTCCTCCTCTCCACCCATACGACGCCTCACCCAGAGTCCTTGAATAGCCCTCTCAGGTCCCTGCTCAACCTGTCCTGCGTGGACTGCAGCCTACAGTAAGTCTCCACGTTTCGCTCTATGGGCTTCAGCCTGCTGGACTCATCGATCTCGACCAGCTCGTCCGTGATCTCGCTCATGGTCACCCGCTCCCCCTGCCGGAGCCTGTACGTCCACATGGCCTGGAGGGCGGCGCCGTAGGCCGCCCCCTCCTCCTCCTTCAGAGTCACGATCTCGGCGTCGAACACGTCTGCGGCGATCCTCCTCCACGCCCTGTTCCTCGCCCCGCCTCCTGTGAGCCTTATCTCCTTCGGGTCTATGCCCAGCTCCCTCATCCTGTTGAGTCCGTAGTTGAGCCCCATCGTGGCGCCCTCCATCGCGGCGCGGGCCAGGTGCCCCGCCTTGAGGCTCGCGGGCGTGAGCCCGTAGTACACGCCTTTCCCGTGGGGCACGTTGGGGACGCGTTCCCCTGTGAGGTATGGGAGCAGCAGGAGGCCGTCGCACCCGGGCGGGGCCTCCGAGACGACGGTCTCCAGCTCTGCGTGGCTGAGCCCGAGGAGCCGCCGCACAAGCTCGGTGGCCACCGTCACGTTCATGGTGCACACGAGGGGCAGCCAGCCGTTTGTGGAGTCGCAGAACGCAGCCACCTCGCCCCTGGTGTCGACCGCCGGCGCATCCGAGTAGGCGTACACAGTCCCCGAGGTGCCGAGGCTCACCGTCACCTTCCCTGGGGACGTGTTCCCCGTCCCGATGGCGCCCATCATGTTGTCGCCTCCGCCGGCGGAGACCAGCACGTCGCCGCCGAGGCCCAGCTCGGAGGCTACGGCTTGCATGACGGTTCCGGCTGGGCGGTCGCTCGGCCTCAGCTCCGGGAGCCAATCGATGAGCTCAGGGTCTATGGCGTCGATCACGTCCCTGCACCACACGCGTCTCCGCACATCCATCAACGCAGTCCCTGAGGCGTCGCCGTACTCCATCGAAGCCTCCCCCGTGAGCACGTAGTTCAGGTAGTCGTGGGGCAGGAGCACGTGCCTGAGCCTGGCGTAGTTACCCGGCTCGCGGCGCCTCAGCCACAGTATCTTGCCGGCGGTGAAGCCAGGCGGTATGCTGTTCCCTGTGAGCCTGATCGCCTCCTCCACGCCGCCCAGCGCCTCCGTCAGCTCGCCGCACTCCCTGGCGGTGCTGGTGTCGTTCCAGAGCTTCGCCGGCCTTATCACTGCGCCGCCCTCGTCGAGGGGGACGAAGCCGTGCTGCTGGCCGCTCACCCCGATGGCCAGCACCCTACCGGGGTCCACGTCAGCGTCCTTCAGGGCGCCTCTGATGGTCTGCTTCATGGCTTCGACCCAGGTCTCGGGATGCTGCTCCATGTGGCCGCGGGGCAGCCCCATTATGAGGCCGTAGCTCGCAGACGCGCCGCCCCTCACACGGCCCCCCGCGTCCACCACGACCGTCTTGGTGCCCTGGGTCCCGCTGTCCACGCCAACGAAGAAACCCGGCATACGGATCACCGTGACTATGTCCCTAGCCGTATAAGTCGATATTGAGCGAACCCATGTCAGGCTCTACGCGTTTACGCGGTTTTCGTATCCGTTCCAGGCGTTGCATGCGTGCTGTTTTCCGACGCGTCACCGTGTTAAACCCAAAAACTTAAATAAAAAATAATAAGAATACACATATTTTTTAATAAAAAATCGGAATGGTTTATTAAATATGGTTCTATGGCTCTAGATGGTCATCGTGTCTAGGAACAGAAACCGGACGATCATGGCAATAGCCATAGTGGCGGTTCTCGCCGGGATAGCCGTGGTCGGATTAGGCGGAACAGATGCTGAGCCCCGAGGCTCAGAAACCAGGGTCGTCGCCTCCTTCTACCCTTTGGCGTACATGGCGGAACAGATAGGCGGAGACAAGGTGACCGTGTCGACGCTGATCCCACCGGGCAGCGAGGTGCACAGCTGGCAGCCCTCCATAAGCGACATCGCCTCAGCCGAAGATGCTGACATGATCATCTACCTCGGCGCAGGCCTAGACCAGTGGGTAGAAGAAGACATTCTGGCGTCCATCGACGCGACGGCTAAGACCGTTGTCGAGGCGAGTGAAGGAATACAGCTCCTTGAGACGACCCAACAAGAAGAAGATCACGGGCATGAGGAAGGAGACCCCCACCTCTGGGTCAGCCCCCACACGGCTCTGATGCTCGCGGAGAACATAGCCGAGGCGCTTATAGGAGCAGACCCCGACAACGAGGAGTACTATACCCAGAGATGGACGGCGTTCGAACAGACCCTGAGAGACCTGGATGACGAGTACTCTGACACCCTCTCAACGGCTTCAGGCAAATCGTTCTTCGTCACCCACTCCGCCTACGGCTATATAGCCGACAGGTATGGGTTAAAACAGCACGGGATCATAGGTTTATCCGCCGACGAGCAGCCTAGCACAGGGAAGATATCCGAGATAGTAGAAGAGATGACACAAGAAGGAAGCTACGTGATCTATGTAGACCCTGTTTACAGCGACGCGTACGCCCAGACCCTTAAAGCCGAGTTAGAGGCCCGCACAGGCGGGAGCGTGCAGATACTGGAGCTGTACCTGATGGTGGGGCCGGTGGATGACATGGACTACGTGGATCAGCTTGAGGCTAACCTTTACAACCTTGCACGGGGATTGGTAGAGTAGTTTGACTGACGCGGTTATAGAGGTAGATGGGCTTAACGTCGACAGAAACGGCAGACGCGTGGTAGAGGACGCCACGTTCACCGTCGGCCGTGGCGCCTACATGGGGGT
>CAYPNN010000179.1:0-4372 GCA_964412065.1 uncultured Candidatus Bathyarchaeia archaeon | reverse complement strand
GTCTCCGGGGTCGAGCTGGTCCCCCTGTCGAAGTCCCTGAACCCGAACCCCCGGCTGTAGTTCACCTCCCCGTCTTTGAGGGTGGCTAAGCTGAGCCCCACTATCCCTGACTCCCCCATCCTCTCGAAGACGTAGCTCTCAAGCTTCTTCCTGGCGCCGTTTTCGATCATCACCCAGATACCCTGAGACGCCTCCTTTTAACCATAACTAAAATTATCCCGGAGGGCGTCGGGTTCTCAGGCTGTAGCTACTTCTTCTCCACCGGCTGCCTCAGTGGCTGCGATGATGACGTGACATTTCAAAGGGGATGATGGCAAGCCCCTTGTACTGATCCAAGGAGGCGCCCGCGATGCTCAGCTATATGTACTTATAGTCGGGTGTATCCATCACAACTTGTAGGGAGCCATCATCTTTGCTTGAGAAACCGGGGTTCATAAGGAGGCATTCTGTCTGGGTGTTCTTATCCATAATATTAACTGTGACCGTTTTATCGTCACTCAACGTCCTCTTAGGTTTCAACATCAATCAGACGATGTATCTTAAGAAGGCTAACTTGAACTGGTTCCAGACCGTCTTTTACAGCAACTACGTCTTTTACTTCTCGGCGTTTCTGGCTCTTTTGGTGATCAATCCCTCTGTCGGTAAAAGTGACCTGTATGAAGCGTATGACAGCATCCAGCAATACGTCAAGATGATGTCGGTCACGTCAGGCAGAGAAACCGACGTCTCGATACCAAACCTGAAGATTAGATGGGGGAGGTCGATCTGGGCCCTCTGGCAGACGGTTAAGTGGGTCATCGCGTTCGTGGTGATAGCCACTTCCATGGAGATCCCCTTCGTCGGCCCTTTCATGAACGTCTTCTACATGATGGTCAAAGGGTTTGGCAGCTGGTCTCTGGTTCCAAGGATATTTCTGCTGGCTCTTCATCCTGCGTCCGGTGATGAGTGGATCAGTTTGATGCCGACGATCGAGGTGCAGTACCGCTTCCTGTTCCTAATGATCCTGACGGTCTTCGGAGTGGTATCGGTGCGGCTTGCCCTGAGGGCGTTCAAGGATTTCATCTATGCGAGGCCTGCGGCGGCGATGAGGAACGTCTTCATCATCTTGACTCTCATCACGTTCGCCTTCATCTTCGACGCCCCTTACTGGAGGATGGACATCACCACGCCGCACTATTATTACATCGCGTTGACGCTTCTCATCAGCTTCCTGGCGCTCTCCCTGATATACCATCGGGGAGGCTCCCCGCTGCGGCTCACCGACATCGGGAGGAAGAACATCCTCGTAACGGTGGTCATCGTCGGGTTAATTGGGGTAATCGCGGTGAATGGCGCCATAATCGCGGTCTACAGATTCAACTGGAACAACAACTGGGCTGCCTATGAGTGGCTCCCCTTCACCTCGAAGCAGATAGAGGTGACCCGGTGGGCCGCGGGCATCGACTCCATAGTCACAAGCCCCATCGAGCAGTATCCGACTGGTAACGAGACCAAGATCCTGAGCCTGGTCCGGCAGTGGGACTACGATTCGGCGCTCACCCGGATGGTGAACATGATCCCCGTCAACTGGCTTAAGATCCCGACTCCGGACATCGTCTACGTCTACGATAAGGAGTACTGGATCTCTCCAACCACCATAAAGTACCCGAGCGAAGACTGGATCAGCAGGCAGCTCATCTACACCCATGCCTCGAACATCTTCGCGATCGAGAGCCACTCGGGAGAGTCGGTCCCGATCACGGAGGCCTTCCATCTGAGCAAGGAGCCCAAGATATACTATGGGGAGGAGATCTCTGACTTCGTATATCCGAAGGTCAAGGGGTTCAACGAGGTGGAGAACATCAGCTACGCCGGCGAGCCGGACTACGTTCTGTCGGGGTGGCAGAGGATGCTCTGGTTCCTCTCTCAGGGGCAGCTGGGCTTCGCCTTCGCCCCGCCGCAGGAATCCATCGAGATGCTCTACAACCGAGAAGTCGTGAAGAGGGTCGAGAGGATACTGATCAGCGGCTTGAAGATCGATCCTGACCCCTACATCGTGGCAGGCAACGACAGGGTGTACTACGCGATGCAGGTCTACGTGCAGTACCCCATGAACTCCAGGTTCGTCGCCAGCGACTACTACAGGTTTTTCGCCTTGATTCTCATCGACATCGAAAACGGGGAGATGTCGTGCTACACCGTCGGTCAGGACGACGGGTTCCTCGTGTCGTTCTACAAGCAGTACTACCCCGACTGGGGTCCTCCGCCGGACTGGCTTATACCCCAGCTGAGGTACCCCGAAGCCCTCCTGGGAAGCGTTCTCTTCAGCATACCTGGACAGCTGGACATAGATTTCCATTACCATGTGAGAGACCCCTATGTGTGGCGTTCGGGATCGGACTTTTATGAGAGGCCACCTGATACAGAGGTGAACTACATCCTCCTCACAGAGGATGACAGCGTCCGCTTCGTCGGGGTTCAGCTGGCTGAGTACAGGGGCTCCGCCGGGAAGAACCTGGCTGGGATGTACATCATCGGCGGCGGCTCGGAACTGGGGGAGACTCAGTTGCTGAGGGTCTCCTCGGGCAACGGCACCTCGTCCCTCATCGGCCCCACGGGGGCCGTTAGCGCCTTCCAGACGAACAGCGAGGTGAGGGAGAAGCTCACGCTCTACGGCGGCAACTATAAGCTCGGCAACAGGCTACTATACCGCATCAATCAGCGTCTGTACTACTTCATCCCCGTGTACATCACCTCGGGCGGGGGCGTAATCACCAAGATGCCCTTCATAGGGGTGGTGGACGCCCTCACGAGGGACGTCGCCATAGGGGTCGATTCAGCCTCCGCCTTCCGCAGCCTGACGAAGCAGGGCCCGACCGAGCAGCCCGGCGAATCCGAGAGGATCGGCGACACCTACGCGGCTTTCACGGCCCGAGGCTATGCGCCCTTCAACGTGATGGCCGTGAACCCGGAGGTGTTCGTGCAGGTGGCCAACGTAACCTATTTGAGCGTACAGGATAGGCAGGACATGGAGTCCGCGGTCACGTCTTTCGTGGATGACTACGTCAGTGTGTATGGTCCGGACGTGTACGGCTGGAGATCGGACGAGGGCACGGTTAACTACGGCGTCTTCAAAATCACGCCGAGGGGGATAAGGGAGCTGCACTACATCAGCATAGCGGTGAGGTGACCAGCATGAAACATGAGGAGGCTGAACTGGAGGATTTTGAGATCTGGTTGAAAACCAGGTTCGTAGATCAGGTTTGGATAGGCGGGCACAGCTTCAGGGCGACGAATGAGGGCGCGTTGGAGGTCGACGGGAGACCCTACACCGAGGAGGAGGCCGGGCTGCTGTATCTGATGCTCACATCGAGGAATCCTCTGAGGGTCCTCGGCGGCAAGTTTCTGATCTGGGAGAGGAATGGGACGCTGATAAAGATCCTTCAGGTCACAGCGGTCATTGCTTTGATAATCGTCTTCATAGTGGTCAGAAGATGAGCCCCAGACAGGCTCAGGACCGCTGTCTTACTGTGCTTCTCTGACTGATCGCCGTCGACGCAGGCTGCCTGCGTGAGGCCGGCGGCGATCAGCGCTTATCAATCGGTTGTCTGATGATCGTCTTCAGTTTCTCCGGTTTGCTCCGTCTTGGATCGCTCATGTATATCTCATGGTGGTCGCCGCGCATCCGGTACCCCTGCTCCGTGATGTAGTCGTGGAGCAGCTGGATTGTGGGGCCCTCCTCGCTGTAGGGGCCTACGTGCATCACCTGGGCGGATAGGCCCTCGTGGAACGACTCCAGCTTGACCGCGTCCCCCTTGGGGCCGCTCTTCTCCCGCACCTTGGGCCGCACCTCCCCCACCATCTCGTCTGTTATGAACTCGGGCTGCCTGATCATGCTCTTCCAGCGCCACTGCTCCCTGGGCGCAGGGTCGTTGAGGTCGAAGACGCCTCCCTCCACCCACCAGAGGCCCTCAAGGTGCATCACCGTGTAGTCCCTTCCCTTAGCCTTTTGATCGAACTTGAGGGTGTAGCTCATGCCGTAGAGGGCCTGCATAGCCTCCTGGTACTCCCTGCCGTTGGGGTCACCCTTTCCCAGTATGGCTAGGAACTTGCCCTCGGGGACGTCGATGAGCTCCGGCTTCCTCTTAGCTGTGTAGTACCGTTTTAGCTCCTTCCTTAGGTCCAGCTTGGCCATCCTAATGATGTTAAATGTGGGAGCGACTTTATATGCTGAGAGTCTCCCACGGGGCAGACTCCATGCCTTTAGAATGGCTTCCTCGTTAAGTTGGTTGAGCGATGACAGTCGACCAGATACCCATCGGCAGGTTCAGCGTAGTCACACGCCTCAGCCAGAAGGCCCTCAGATACTACGACGCCAAGGGGCTGCTGGTAC
>CAYPNN010000178.1:0-4415 GCA_964412065.1 uncultured Candidatus Bathyarchaeia archaeon | reverse complement strand
GTTAGGGCCCAGACACTGTCCATAAAGGAGAGGCCCTACGTAGAGGCGGCGAGGTCAGTCGGCGCCAGGGACAGCCAGATCATGTTCCGCCACATACTGCCAAACATCATCCCCCTCATCTTCGCCAACGCCATCGTCGGCATAGTAAACGCCATCCTGGCGGAGTCCGGCCTGAGCTTCCTGGGACTGGGCGACCCCACGAAGCCGAGCTGGGGCCTGATACTTCGCCACGCCAACGAGGTCGGGGCCATGGCCACGGGGAGGCTGTGGTTCATCATCCCCCCCGGGATATGCATCATGCTCATCGCCATAGGCTTCGCGTTCTCCAGCTACAGCCTAGACCAGATACTTAACCCCAGGCTCAGGGAGAGGAGGGGATAAAATGCCGGTCCTTGAGGTCCATGATCTGGTGACTAACTACGTCACACGCCAGGGTAACGTCGACGCCGTGAGCCACGTCAGCTTCACCGTGGAGGAGGGCCAGACCTTCGGCCTCGCAGGTGAGTCGGGGTGCGGAAAGACGACGGCGGCCATGTCCATCATGGGGCTGCTCCCGTCCAACGGCCGCGTCATGGGCGGGCGGATAATCCTCGACGGCGAGGACCTCCTCAAGAAGGACGAGAAGGAGCTGAGGAAGATCAGGTGGAAGAAGATATCCATCATCTTCCAGGGTGCCATGAACGCCCTCAACCCGGTCCTCAACGTGGGGGAGCAGATAGCCGAGGTGATCCTGGAGAAGGAGGAGATCACGAGGAACGACGCCATGGACAGGGTCAGGGAGCTCTTCGACCTCGTGGAGATAGAGCCTTCCCGGATCGCGGACTACCCCCACGAGTTCAGCGGAGGCATGAGGCAGCGGGTGATGATAGCCATGGCACTAGCCTGCTACCCGAAGCTAGTGATAGCCGACGAGCCCATAACAGCCCTCGACGTCATAGTGCAGAACCAGATCCTGGACCTGATGAAGGATCTCCAGGGGAAGCTGAACCTCTCCCAGATCCTCATCACCCACGACCTCTCGGTGATAGCGGAGACCTGCGACAAGGTTGGCATCATGTACGCCGGGAAGCTCGTGGAGTACGCGGAGGCCGGCCCGGTGTTCAAGGCGCCCCTCCACCCATACACCAGCGCCCTCATCGGCGCCTACCCGAGCATAGTCGGCGAGAAGAAGATGCTGAACTTCATACCCGGGGCTCCCCCAAACCTCATCAACCCGCCCAGGGGCTGCCGGTTCCACCCCCGATGCCCGTACGCCAAGGACGTCTGCAGCCAAGAAGAGCCGGGCTACGTCGAGGAGGAGCCGGGGCACTACGCCGCCTGCCACTTCGTGACCGAACTCAGGGATAGGCTTCACTTGGAGGGCTGAAGATGACCGAAGAACTCGTTGTGAGAGACCTTAAGAAGTGGTTCACCCGGAGCAGAGGACTCTTCTCCAGGAAGGAGGAGTACGTGAAGGCGGTCGACGGTATAAGCTTCGAGATCGAGAAGGGTGAGGTGCTCTGCCTAGCTGGGGAGAGCGGTTGTGGAAAAACCACGACAGGTAGGCTAGTCCTGAGGCTCATCGAGCCCACCGAGGGGAGCGTGATGCTGCGGGGCGTCGACATCTTTACTCTCGACAAGAAGGAGCTCAGGGAGGAGCGTAGGGAGATGCAGATGATATTTCAGGACACCTACGAGTCCTTGGACCCCCGCATGGAGGTCTTCAGCATCCTAGCCGAGCCGCTGGAGGTCAACAACGTGACCTCCGGGTACCGTGAGACGTGGGAGCGGGTCCGGAAAGCCCTGGAGGACGTGCGCCTCGTCCCGGTCGAGGAGTTCATGAGGAGGTTCCCCCACGAGCTGAGCGGCGGCCAGAGGCAGAGGGTAGCCATCGCCAGGGCCCTGATGCTTGAGCCGAGCTTCATCGTGGCGGACGAGCCCGTGTCCATGCTGGACGCCTCGATCAGGACAGAGATACTGAACCTGCTGAAGGAGCTGAGGAGGAAGTACGACCTCACATTCCTGTACATCACCCACGACATCGCCCAGGCCAGGTACGTTGGGGAGGAGCTCATGATAATGTACCTGGGCAAGGTGGTTGAGAGGGGACCCATGGAGGATGTGATAGCGGAGCCGTTCCACCCCTACACGAAGGCCCTCATAAGCAACGTCCCAGTCCCTGACCCGGACGCCAAGAGGGTGAGGATCTCTATCGAGGGCGAGACGCCGACACCTATAAACCTCCCTGAGGGCTGCAGGTTCCACCCCCGGTGCCGGGAAGCCAGGGAGATGTGCAGAAGAGTCGAGCCAGAGCTGATTAAAGTTGGGCCGAGGCACTTGGTGGCGTGCCACAGATGATCTGTGCTGAGCCACTCATAGGTGACGACAGCCAACGTCCTCTTCCTAGAAGCCACGCGTATCAGAAGCGGGTGGGGGTATCTGCGCGCAAGCGAAAATTTTTGGGTCTCGCCTGCAATCCAACAAGATTTCGTGAATGTTTATTAACAATGTTTTCGACGGAGAACTTGAGGAACGATGAAAAGCTACGTAAAGATCTACGGACCGCCCATTGTGGAAGCCGTTAAAGCACTGGAAAAGGTCGCCGTCGACATGCCTGAGGTCTGCATCATGAACATGGAGTTTGCGTTAGGGCCGCCGTTAGGAGGAGAGCCTCTTATGAACTACTTTGGAGGCCCCGGCGTCATCTCAGAAGAGAGATGCGGGAACATCATCAGCAAGTCGAGAGAGAGCCTGGGAGAATACGATTTCTTCTTCGAGTGGTTCAGGAAGCCGACGAAGGATGACCTTCACTCATTGATGGAGAAGATCGACGACGCCCTATCCGAGGCAGGGGTCAGGTACACGATCACCACCAAGTGATGGAACAACGAAGGGTCCAACGCGATACATCCCTTCGTTTTGTCTACATGATAAACCATGTTCGAGAGAGTAAATGATACTTTTCTTCCCTATCCTATTACATGATTAGTGAACGCTGGGCGCCTCTTGCGTGATGCATGTAGGCTACACGGTTTGGGCGGATGTGTTGGCGGGATCTATAACGTCATGCCTCCACCACCCTCTAACCTTGGCCGCGTCCTATCCTACTCAGACTTCATCAAAAACATGATCGAATCTCTTTAAAGGCCCTTTTCGTACGCGGAGTCTAACTCAGGTTACAAGTCTTCTGATCTGGATCCTTCTTCCCTCCACGAGGGCCTGGGCTATCTTCTCCCTGCCTCTTTGGAGAAGCCTCCATACAGTGCCCCTAGATACGCCCATCCTGACGCCTGCCTCTTCCTGTGAGAGGCCTTCCAGGTCGGCGAGACGGACGGCCTCCAGCTCATCAATCTCCAGGACTATGGGGGGACCACCCTCACTGGGCTGCGGTATGAACATGTCGGCAACCGGCTGATGGCCAACCTTTATAGGAAGGGGAAGACGGCCTCTTCTGCCCCTCCTTCGTCTACCTCGAATCACTGGTATCCCGTTTTATCCCACGATATATATGTCTTTGTGTTCACATGCACATAAATGGATTTGTGCATGAGCACGGAATAAACGTTCGGAGATGTGAAAAATAGAACGAGATGGAGAGGAAGAGGCATCTTGCGTATATATAGGCTTCAGCGCTCCATGACAGATATATTTGGATTAAAGATTTAGGTGGACTGGGGGGGATTTATCCGAATTATGGGGTGAGTCTGTTTTAGGGCGTATCACCGCTTAAGCCGTACGTGCGGATATACTAGTAAATTAGCCCGTTCTCCAATAGTATTCCATGAATTTTCTCTGCGGCCTCGTGGACTTATTCTTCACCCGCTTCGCCACCTCACCCATCAATCTCTCCACCCGGTTGTTGGTGTAGGGCACCCTTACCCCTTTCATGGCCAGCCTAGCATAGGTCACCAGGATGTTGGCCGAGTTCCGGATGAACTTCGCAGCACCGGGCAAACCCATCTCAACCAGCTCCCCAGCGAGCTTCTTGAGCTCCCCATGGAGCCAGTCTATCCTCTACCGGAGCCGGTTCACGTCTCCATCCACCAGATGCCTTCTAACAGAGTTTCTGAGGGTGCTGAGTATCGTTCTGAGTCTGCTCTTGATCAGCTTCCTCGCCTGCCGGGGTAGGCCTGCTCTCCACAGGGGGGTGTTCACCTCCTTCGAGAGGGCCAGCCTGACATCGCGTCCAGCCTCCTCTAGGGCGTCGTAGAGGAGCTGCCAGCAGTACCCGGACATGAAGATGGTGAGGCTTTTCGACGCCTTCCGTTACTACTACCACGACAGCCTTCCGAGGAGGACCTGACCGCTTCATTTGAGATGAAGAAGAACTACATCAGGAAGGTCAAGGGCGCGGCCAACAGGATAGGGCATAACTGGGAGGCGGTGGCGGAGGGGTTCATCGACCGCACCACCACCGGCGCCAGTTTCTGGTCCTA
>CAYPNN010000177.1:2536-4452 GCA_964412065.1 uncultured Candidatus Bathyarchaeia archaeon | reverse complement strand
CTCCTCTATGCTCCCCAGCCTGTCCTCGTCGAACTGCTGGTACGCAGAGTTGACCGTGTACAGCTTCAACGCCTCAGTGACGGAAACCCTCTGGCTCTGCCCTATGGGTTTGCCTTTCCGTGTGACTCGGTTCACGAGGGCGTGGATGGCCATGAGCGGCGGGTAAGGCGCGCAGGGGTGGTCGCTGTGGGCCGCTATCTTCACCCCGGCGTCGAGGAAGCTGCGGGCCGCGAACATGCGTTCAAGCCGCTCCTCCCCGAAGGCCGGCAGCAGCTTGTCGCCGTGGTAGTATGGGTAGGGCCCGAAGATGGTGGGCAGTATGCCGAGCCTATTGATCCTCTGCACAAGCTCGGGGGTTATCACGGTGCAGTGGATGTCCCTGTTCCTGGGGTCGTCCCGCGGGTACTTCGCCTGCAGCTCCTCCATGATGTCGAGGTACAGTGTTATGGCGGCGTCGCCGTTGGCGTGGCTGCTCACCCTGTAGCCCTCGGCGTAGGCCGCCTCCAGAGTCTCCCTGGCTATCTCGGGGGTCGTCGCCATGACGCTGTAGAACCCGGGCTTGTTGAGGTACTCCTCGGTGACGGCTGCCGTGCGGGCCGAGATGGCGCCGTCGAAGAAGAACTTGAGGCCGCAAACCCTGAGCCAGTCGTCGCCGAGGCCCCTGTAGATGCCCAGCTCTTCTAGCTGCGGGAACAGGTCTATGGCGACGCCCATCCTCACGCGGACGGGGAGCCCCTCGCCGTTCTTCAGGTCCAGGGCGGCCCTGATCTGCTCCTTCTCCACGGTGTCGTAGACGCAGGTTATGCCGTGCTCGGCGCGCAGAACCCTCTGCTGGAAGGGTGAGCACCGCTCCAAGGCCAGGTAGTCGAGGCTGAAGCATGCGTCTCGTCCTTCAAGGTACCGTTTGAGGTCAAGAATCAGCTCATCCATGCTGGAGTCTGACGACGTATCTGAGCTTGGGTAAAACGTCTTGGCCTGTTCCTCTGACGGGGCACCCGGCTTGGATAGAAAAATCTGGACAACGGTGGGGCTTCATGTCTCTCCCGGGCGATGGTGAAGGAGCCGAACCTGGAGTCCAGGGTGCTGGATGAGTCGTTGTTCGTCGCATCCGTTATACCCGGTGACTGGGTATAAGCGTTTTCAGGGGTCTAGGGTGCTGAGATGAGTCGTTTTGCGTTGCGTCAACAGCCTCTCTACCCCCCATACGTAAAGAGGAAGTAAAAACTGTGCTCTACGCTGCCACGCCCAGCCTCCTCATGAAGAGGAGCGCCACGGCCTTGCTGCACTGGACTATCTCGTCGATGCTGGCGTTCTCGTCCTGCTTGTGGCCCCTGCTGTAGGCTCCGCCGACGCCGAAGTTGATGCACGGCATCCCGCCGTCCACGACCTGGTAGTTCATGTCGGTGCTGCCCAGGGTGCCGGTGAACGGTAGCCCCCGCCCCAACGCCTCCTGTATGATCTCCCTGGAGCCGACGGCGTAGGGGTCGTCGGCTTGGACGACGTAGCCCTCCCTGAAGTTCACGACGCCGAGCTCGTACTCCAGCTCCGCGTCGGTCGCCTTGACGCCGTCTAGCACCGCCTTGAACTCGTCGTGGACCTCACGGTAGGTCTCGCCGGGCACCATTCC
This sequence comes from uncultured Candidatus Bathyarchaeia archaeon, assembly GCA_964412065.1. GTDB lineage: Archaea > Thermoproteota > Bathyarchaeia > TCS64 > TCS64 > RBG-16-57-9. The sequence continues at coordinate 2,825 of CAYPNN010000177.1, read as the reverse complement.
CCGGAGCACCTCCTCCTCGCACAGGTCCGGCACCGTGGCGCCCTGCACGCCCCCCTTGATGGTCCCTATGTTGAGCATGGCGGTCATGGACTCGATGCCTTTCTCGCGCAGCGCGTCCCCGAGGTCGATGCCTGGGACGGGGACCTGTCTCCTGAGTAGCACGTTCCTCCAGTAGTCGTTGAGGGCCACGTTGAGCTTGCTCATCTTCTCTATGGCGTTGACGCCGAGTATCGGCATCTGCCCGTGCCAGCTCAGGCCCTTCGTCTTGAGGAGGAACCGGGTCCTACCC
>CAYPNN010000177.1:0-2526 GCA_964412065.1 uncultured Candidatus Bathyarchaeia archaeon | reverse complement strand
GTCCTACCCTGAGCCGCGAGGCCGATCCCGGATAGGCCCCCGTCAAGCTGTATCCCCATGTCGGCCTTGACGATGCCTTCCTTGATTAGGTAGCCTAGGCCCGCGACGCCGCCTATCTCCTCGTCGCAGTTCCCCGTGAGGATAAGGTCTCCCTCTAGTTTCACGTCGTTCATGTGGATGGCCTGGAGGGCGAGGGTCATCGCCGCTATCTCGCCCTTGTCGTCCGCGACGCCTCTGCCCCAGATGTACCCGCCGCCGCGATCCCACCCGCTCCTAGTGTAGGGCGTGTCGTCGGTGACCTCGCCTCCGAGGGGGTCGACGGTCCACCCCTCCTCCTGTATGGCGGCGCAGTCGGTGTGGGCGCTGATGTGAAGCGTGGGGCCGCCTCCCTCCCCCCTGTAGAGGGCCACCACGTTGCTGCGGGGGCCCTCCAGGCCGAGGAACTCGGCGCCGGAGAGCCTCATGTACTTCTCGGTGGCAACGTGGATGCTCGTCTCGCAGCCCAGCTCGCTGAACCTGTCCGCCATCATGTCGCAGATGGCGTCGTAGTTGAGACCCGGGGGCGTCTGGGTGTCGACGCCCACCATCCTACGCAGGTAGCCAATCATGTCGTCCCTGTGGGACTCTATGTAGCCGAATACCCGTTCCTCTGTCTCGGATAACATGAGTAATGATACGCGTCGCCGGTTTAACTTCTTGGGGCTAATTTTTTGGGCCGAGAACACCTACTCCGGGCCTTGCCTGTCCCATGAATGGTGGCACGGCTAAGGAACGGATGCTACTCCAGTTGGCACCTGAGCATGGTCTTCCCGAAGACGTCGTCGCCTCTGCAGGCGTCGCATCTTGTGCAGGAGACCTCCCGCTGGCCGGACTGGAGCCTTTTGACCAGGTCGGGCTCCCTTATGAAGGGCCTGCTCATGCTGACCATGTCCGTGAGGCCCATCTCGACCGCCTTCCGCATGGTCTCAAGCCTCCTGAATCCGTAGACGAGGGCCATGGGCGTCGGCCTCGTGGCGTCCCGTATCTTCGACGCGTGGCCGGCGAAGGCCAGGTCAGCCAGAGCCGGGTCGCCGTGCCTGGCGCGGGCCCTCAGCGATTCCCGCCTTCCCCTGCCTCCGCCGCTGACCTCTATCAGGTCGACGCCTCTCTCGGCGATGGCAACAGCAACCTTCATGCTGTCGTCGACGGTGAAACCGTCTGGGCTGAAGTCGTCGCAGTTCATCTTGATGAGCACCGGCTCGTTCCCGACTCGGCCCCTGACCTCGTCGTACACCTCCATGAGGAACCTCATCCGTTTCTCCGGGCTGCCGCCCCACCTGTCTGTGCGCCTGTTCACGAGGCGGCTGAGGAACTGGCTGACGAGGTAGCCGTGGGCGCCGTGTATCTGGACGCCGTCGAACCCCGCCTGCATCGCCCTCTCGGCGGCGTCGCCGAAGGCCTCTACCGCCGCCTCGATCTCGTCCACCGTCATCTCGCGGGAGGCCCAGCCGTCCTCGCTGTACGCGCTGGGCCCAGCCCTGTCGGGCTTATGGACGACTCCGGCATGGTTTATCTGCGCCGCGATGCTGCCGCCCTCCTCGTGGACGGCGTCCGTGAGCCTCTTCAGCATGGGTATGTGCGTGTCGCTGCTTATTCCCGCCATCCCGGTGTGGGCCTTCCCGTTGTCCGCGACGTATAGGTGGCCCTTCACGATGAGGCCGACGCCTCCCCCGGCGAGGCTCCTGTAGAGCCGCACGTGGGCGTCCTTGATGACGCCTTCCTCGTCGGCCCAGTAGCTCGTGGTGGCGCTCCTCATGAAACGGTTCCGCAGGCTCAGATTCCTGATCCTGTAGGGCTCGAAGAGAATGCTCATGCCCTTGAACACTGTGCAGGGGCTTAACAACGTATCGACAGCCCTGAGGCGCCCCGCCGCCCGTGTCAACATGTTTTATACGGGCATGAATAATGTGAAAGGGTTCAGTTTGGAGGGGATATCCATGAAGGTTCTCATAATTGGAGGCGTCGCCACGGGCCCGAAGACGGCTGCGAGGCTCAGCAGGGTGGAGCCCGACGCAGAGGTCACGGTTGTCGAGCGTCAGGACCAGGTCAGCTACGCGGGCTGTGGGATGCCCTTCTACATCGAGGACGTGATCAAGGAGTGGGGCGGCCCCTCCTTAGGGGGCTCCGGTTCGGGGTGGTGAAGCGTCTGGACGGCGGTCCATAGGCTTGGCCGTTTCCCGAGTGCCTCACCTGTTGACTTCTTCTCTTATTCTATCCGCTATCTCCTCGAAGTACTCTCGGCTCCTCGGCCTCATCCTCTGGGCTGCGTCCGCGATGGCTCCGCCTGGGCCCCTCCTGGGGATGATGTGTACGTGGACGTGGGGGATCAGTTGGCCTGCGGCGCGTCCGTTGTGGACGTCTATGTTGGACGCCGACGCTTCCATCGCCCTCTCTATGGGGGGGACGAGCCGCTGAACCGTGGCCCATACGGCTTCGTAGTAGTCTCTGGGCAGCCGCTCTATCCGGGCCTCGTGGTGCTTTGGGACG
>CAYPNN010000176.1:0-4475 GCA_964412065.1 uncultured Candidatus Bathyarchaeia archaeon | reverse complement strand
ACAAGCCTCTGAACAGGCACGAGGCCACGGAGTTCAGCAGGATATTCGCGACGCAGTCCATGGAGATAAGGTCCAGGCTCACCGAGATATCCAGCCTCTGACCAATAGAGTCATAGCCGTCTCAAGCCATATCAGTGCACATGTGTGAGGCATTCGTCTCCGACGAGGAGTACCCGACTTACTTCGTCAAGCTAGAGGGTATGCGGGAGAAGGTGGCGGCGGAGCTGCGGGGCTTAGCCGGAGACGTGCTGGACATGGCCACGGGGTCGGCGTACTTCGCGATGGCTCTGGCCAGGAAGCACCCGGACATCCATGTGACTGCCATAGACATCGACGGCCTCAAGACCGCCAGGGAAAACGTTAACGAGGGGCAGCTATCCGACAGGATAACTTTGAGGGAGATGGACGCTTCGAGCCTCGAGTTCCAGGATGGGAGCTTCGACCACGTCGTTAACTTCCTGGGGCTGGAGGACATCCACATGACTAGGGGCCGCGAAGGCGTGGAGAAGGCGTTCAAGGAGGCCCACAGGGTATTGAAGCCCGGTGGCTCTTTCTGCTTCGTGGCGATGCCCAGCGACGAGGCGGAGACCCCCGCCCAGCGAAACGAGATCGAGGTCTTCTCCTGGATATGCGACGCGACGTGGCTGACCAGAGCCGAGTACATGGGCCTGATATCTGGGGCCGGGTTAGTGTATGAGTACGGTAAGGTGTTCCGGACCGGGAAGAGGCTCACGGTGGAGCAGGCTAAAGAGGAGATGGCGTTCGCCTGCGAGAACGTCCCACTCATATACGGCAGGCCTGCGCGGGGCTTCGACGAGGCGTGGGAGAGGTTCGGCGACAGGATCACGGAACACGGGATGGGTCACTACTCAAGGCTGGAGCTCTTTGTTACAAGGAATTAGCGTTTTTGGGGCGTGTTTTATGTTCGGTGGATTACACTTTTGTATATGATTTGATCTGAAAGAGATGTTTCTAGGGGTTCTTTCGGTTGAAGGGGCGTCTGTTCGCCTTTTCTCGTCTACCCCCCCTAGATGATGGTGTGTTTGGGTGGCTTAGCGCGTCGATTTTTCATGTTACATGGAGGTAGCATTAGTGGCTTTGATCTCCCTCATGTACCGCTCGACCTCGGCCTCCCTGAACCCCGGGTCCTCCAGCAGCCTGTAGTCGTACTCTGAGCCCTTACCCAGGGCGATGGTCAGGCGGTCCAAGCCGTCCGGCTTGAAGCCCAGGAGGATCTTCACGGTAATCCTCGGGTACCTCCGTATCAGGTGCCTGAATAAGGTCTTCTTGGCTTCAGGTGACAGCCCCGTCCTAGGCTCCTCATCCATCGAGAGCATTGATATCGGTCTTGACTTAAAAACGGGTCTGAGGGAGGGGCGCCTCTACTCCTCGTCCTCTCTCTTCTCGATGGCTTCCTCGATCTTCCTCATCCGGTCCTCGATGTAGTTCTGTTTGGCGAGGAGCCTCTTCAGGCGGCTCACGACTTCCTCCAGCTTCTCTTCTTCGCTCATTTGAGTGGCACGGCACCTTAATGGCTCGCTAACACATAGTTGTGGTTTATGAAGCCTGTTTCCTTTAAATAGAATGTGCCGGCATGGCTGAGTCCTCAGCGGGTTGGGTCACCATGAACTTGCGGTGCGGGTCGTCCCGGGTAAGTATCTCCGGTATCTGCACGTCTATATCTGGGCGGTAGGTCTGCCAGAACGCGTGATGGAAGTACTGGCAGTACAGCAGCCCGACGTCGTTGTACCCACGCTCTCTCCAGAGCCGCTCGTATGGGCAGAGATAGGTGTAGCTCATGATGATTTAAGAAATAAACGCCAACATTTTCTATTAAATAACAATCAACTCACGAGATAATTTTATTAATGGTATATAGAGGGCTAATAAAGGGTAATATGCCAACATCAAGGGTCATCCTCAATATGCGTTCGGAATACGTTAAGCAGCTTGATGAGCTAGTAAGCTTAGATGTTGCCCCGTCGCGTAACGCATTGTTAGAAAAAATCGTCGATGGATTCTTGTCCGATCTTAAAGCTAAAAGGATGACAGAGAAATCGGCCTTAGGAGGCTTAATTGAGTTTATCCTGCTTACGGTCGACGAGGAAATCATCGCGTCAATATTCAAGAAAAAGAGTTGAAAACAATGGCTGTAAGAAAATACTATACAACAGATAGGGACCTTGCGTAAGCAGGGACTGCCTACAAGTTGTTTAAGTGGATCTACAAAGATCCAGAAAGAGCTGCTGACGTTGGATCGAAGCTAATCGGGTGGGCATAGTGATCCTAAGCATTGCCTGTCTTGCAGCAGTTTTCAAGGATTAAAGAACATGATCATGTGCGCAAAGCGCATATATGATCCTTTTTATTATGTTTGTTCAGGAGGATTGCTCATCTTATTTTTTACTCTTTTATTTGTATTTATGAGTAATTAAGATAAAGATGTGTCAGAGGAAGGCGAGTCTCACTTATCCGAAATTTGGTCGAGAATTTGTAGTTCCAAGCCTATTTTGGTATTGTTAGTAGTCGTTTTCTCGATTTGATCAATGGGATTTTGAAGCATCTCTAGGTAGCATGTGAAGCATATCTCGCCTGTCTCCGGGTCGTACCCCTTGAACCCCCTGATGGGCTCCCCGCATCTGCCGCACAGCGCAGCCATAATCGACACCTAGTGCAGATTAGCGGATCATGGATTTATCGCTAAATAGGTGTTCGGCACATACAGACAACGTACCCGTATACCTTCATATCCGGCCATTACACCCAATTCATGACTGAGATATGGACAGGGCAATCATACTGGTTGATAACGGCTTCGAGGACGTGGAGCTCCTGTACCCCTACTACAGGCTTCAGGAGGCGGGCTACGAGGTAGAGGTCGTGGGCCCCGACGCCGACGAGACGTACAGCGGCAAGAAGGGCGGAAGCATAAAGTCCACGAAGGAGCCGGGGGACATCGACGTCAACGACTTCAGGGTGCTCATCATCCCGGGGGGCTGGGCACCCGACCGGATGAGGACCAAGGAGGAGATGGTGAGGCTGGTCAGAGACGCCGACAGGAGCGGGCTGGTCATCGGGGCCATATGCCACGCCGCCCAGCTGCTCATAGAGGCGGAGGTCGTGGAGGGCCGCAGGCTCACGTGCGTGCGGAGCGTCTCGACCGACGTGAAGAACGCTGGCGGGGTCTACGTGGACGAGCCCGTGGTCGTCGACGGCAACCTGGTTACGAGCCGCTTCCCGCCGGACATGCCCGTCTGGCTCCCCGCGATCCTCAAGAAGCTTGAGTGACTCTCCCCATTTTTTCAGTTAGGGTTAAATGAGAGACCCCTGTTCAGTATCGCCATTGAAGGGATTTGGCCGCACTCGAACCCATCCGAGAGGAGAAGCAGATACTCTACTTGGCCGTTGCGACGGCTCTCCGAGGGATAATAGATAACCTCAGGCGCGTCGTGTGGCAGCCCTTCGCGCTGAGCCTCGGCGTCCCCATCAGGAGCATCGGTGCGCTTGAGAGCCTCATGGACCTGGCCAAGATAGCCGTCCAGCCCGTGTTCGGTGCCGCCTCTGACTTCTACGGGAGGAAGCCGTTCCTGATCCTTAGGGACCTCCTGATACTGTCGTCCAGCCTGTGCTTCCTGTTCGCGTGGTCGTGGCATCTCCTCGCGGCGAGCATGACGCTGTTAGGGTTAAGCGTAGCCCTCATCCCGGTGTGGCAGGCGGTGGTGGCCGAGTCTACGAGAGACAACGAGATGGGAAGGATCTACAGCGTCCTGGGCAGCTGCTACATGGCGACCGGTCTTCTCGGCACCCTAGCCGCGGGGTGGCTGGCAGACAACGTGGGGTACAGATTGGTTTTCTCTCTCGCCACCTTCTTCGCGTTCACGTCGTTGCTGGTAACGGTGCTCAGGATCGAGGAGACGCGGAGGAAGGTCGCCTCGGCGGCGTTCACCATGAGCCAGGCATGGGGATCGATGCTGGACACGTTCAGGCCACCCAAGTACCTCTGGGGTTTCTACGTCGCCATGTCTGTCGACCTGTTCGCGTTCAGCTTGGGCTGGAGGCTCATCAACGGGCTGCTGACGGATGCGTTCAGCTTCACCCCCGGGATGCTCGGGTTGATGACCGCGGTGAACGCGGGGACCATGGCGCTGTTCCAAGTCGTCCTCGGCAGGTACCTTGACAGGGTGGGCTACGTGAAGTACATGGCTATAAGCCAGGCGCTGGCATGTGTACTGCTTGCGTCGCTTCTACTCAACCAGAGCTTCCCCGTGGCGATGGCGGCGAACGTGCTGATGGGCTTCAGCGCCGCGTTCTGGGCCCCAGCCGAGCAGGCGTGGATCGCGCAGAACGTGGACCCGGAGGAGAGGGCGAAGTCGATAGGCGGGTACTCGACGTTCAGGGGCCTCGTGGCGCTCCCCGGGCCCTTCATAGGGGGCGTACTCTACACGGCCTATATAGGGCCGGCCCCGGGCACCGGC
>CAYPNN010000175.1:0-4510 GCA_964412065.1 uncultured Candidatus Bathyarchaeia archaeon | reverse complement strand
TGGAAGGGGACGCCCATCCCCCTGCTCTCCGCCTCGTACCACCCGGCCCCAATCCCGAGTATGCCCCTGCCCCCCGACAGCACGTCCAGAGTCGTCACCGTCTTGACGAGGATGCCCGGGTGCCTATAGAACGAGCCCGTCACCATGGTGCCGAGCCTGACGTTCCGGGTCACAGCCGCCATGTAGGCGAGCGCCGTGTACGCCTCAAGCATGGGCTCCTCGGGCTCGCCGTAGCCCTGCCCTACCTGGTAGAAGTGGTCCATCACCCAGACGCTGTCGAACCCTGCGTCGTCCGCAGCCCCCGCTATCTCCGCGAGCTTCGAGCCGATGTTGCTTGGGCTACCCGGCCAGTGGAACCTGGGTATCTGTAAACCTATCTTCACTTCTAACCGTCCCGCCCGACTTCTTTCTTGTAGAACTCGTAGTTCTCCTGGATCAGCTCCCTGATGGGCAGCTGGTACGGGCACCTGTCCTCGCAATCGCCGCACTGTATGCAATTCAGGGCGGTATCGGCGCGGCCGCCGAACACCTGGATCACCCTGTCACGGGGCCAGAGCCTGAACAGGTTCCTCATGTAGGTAAGGAGCCAGATCTCGACGCCCTGGGGACAGGGCATGCAGTACATGCACTGGCGGCAGAAGCGGCTTCCCAGCTCGTCGCGGATGGCGTCCATCCTCGCCCAGTCGTCTTCGGTGAGCTCGATGCCTCCATCCACTAGGCCGACTATCTCCTCGATCTCTTCCACCTTCTCCACCCCCGGGTCAGGCACCACAGTTTCGTGGTGAAGCACGTAGCCTATGGCGAGCCTAGCGTCAGTGATGTTCCCCCCTGCGAACGGCTTCATCCCTATGAACCCGACACCGTGCTCCTTTGCGTGGGCGATGAGATTGTCCGCGGCCTCCCTGGCGATGAAATTGAACGGGAACTGAACGGTCTCGAAGAGGCCGGACTCCACCCCCATGAGCGCGACCTCTATGTTGTGGGTGCTGAACCCGAGGTGCAGTATCTTGCCCTCGTCCAGTGCCTCGTTGGCTGCTTCGATCGAGGCCCCGGGTGCCACGACCTGCTTGAAGGCATCCGGGTCCCTTATGTTGTGCATCTGCCAGAGATCGATGCGGTCGGTTCCCAGCCTCTTCAGGCTGTAGTCGATGTGCTCCACCGAGGCTTCCTTGCTCCTCCAGCTTCCCTTGGTGGCGAGGATCACCTCGTCCCTCCTCCCAGCGATGCCTTTCCCGATGATCAGCTCGCTGTCCCCGTATCCGATGCTTGTGTCGATTAGGTTGACGCCGAGGTCCAGCGCCCTGTTGATCACCTTTACTGCCTCGTCCAGCGGGGGACGTTGTATGGGGATTCCTCCCATGCCGACTCTGGAGACATTGAGCCCGGTCTTGCCTAGCCTGATCTTCTTCAAACTGGTTCCTCCTGTGGTTGATCAGAATCTATCTTTGTATCAGGGGATGCCATATAGATATAAATGTTTGGATATTCAAACAATCATTTGAATATTCTATTATATGTTTGGTGTAGGGGCTATCTTTTATATTCCAAGACATATGTTAAAACCTGTGAAACCGTCCCTCAACGACCTCCTGGGGCCATCAATAATGCTGCTGGTGCTAGACATGCTCATAGACAACCCCCGCCAGTGGATGAACCTCAGGGAGATCGCTAGGAGAATAGACAAGAACCCTGGCTCCGTCAGCCCCGTGATGCCCGAGCTACTCGAAAGGGGCCTGGTGACGGGCTGCAAGGTAGGCAAAGTCTCCGTGGTCTATCAGCTCAACAGAGGCAACCCCCAGGTGAAGGCACTCATGGAATTCAAGAAGAGCCTCGATGAGAGTGATTAAGTCTTTTTTCTGGACCCTTTCTTACCGGTTTTCTTAGACGACGCCTTCTTGGACGAAGCCTTCTTTTTCTTCGGCTTAGTCGTGTCCACGCCGTCGTTGTGCTGCCGCCTGACGTGCTGCTTCATTCCCGCCTCCGTGTTGAATGTCTTGCCGCAGACTGGGCACGGGATGGAGATGGCCTCGAACTCGATGTTCTTGCCTAGGAACTCCTTCCTCATCTGCTTTATGAGGCGCTCCCCCTCCTTCAGGCTCAGCTTCTTCCCCGTCTTCACCTTGATACCCAGCGTGAGGTTGAAGCTACGGAACTCCGCCTCGTCCCGCTCCAGCCCCACCTGGTTGACTACGCCATGTAATTTCGAGTCTTCTTGCGCCATCTCTTCACCAATCGATGTTTTTCACAGAGAAATGGGGCACATCATTATAAAATCGTATCTCTTTTTTAGAATCATCCGAGATATCAAGCCTTTCCGCCATCGCAGCGGAATTGTCCTCTATCATTAAATTGTCGATCGGGCAGCACTCATATTTGCGTCAAAAAGCTATGGCGTCGAGGGCTGTAGGCCGCTGGATACAAGAAAAATAGGCGCGTCTGACGATGAGACCGGCTTCTCTGTTTAAATAACCACGCCCCCAATTCCTAATCCATGAAGACAGTAGTAGTCAGGAAGAAGCCTGAGGAGGTGGACGCCCCTATCCTCGTGATAGGAGTGCCCGAGGACTCAGCTCAACTGCCCCCGGTCATCCAGGGGATGGTGAAAGATGTCATGGACCTCGGCGACTTCAAAGGCAAGAAGGGTGAGCACACCCTCATCTACACCCAGGGAAGGCTGCCAGCTAAGAGGGTGATGCTCGTCGGCCTCGGCGACGCGGCGAGCCACGACGCGGAGAACCTGAGATACGTCTTGGGCGAGGCGTCCAGACGGATCCGTGATCTTGGCGTGGAGGCCGTCGCCGTGAGCCTAGAACACGTCGCGGGGAGTCTGGACCATGGCGACGCGGCCGAGGCCCTCGTCGAGTCCTTCATACTGGGCGGCTTCAAGGACCCGTACTACAAGACCAGGGAGCTCGACGAGTTCAAGGCCGTCAAGGAGCTCCAGATAGTCTCCCCCAAGGCGGGGAAGAAGCATGAGAAGCGGGTCGCGGAGGGCGCGGTGATAGCTGAGGCTGTCAACATGTGCAGGAGGCTCGCGTGGGGCCCCGGGAACCGGGTCACCCCCACCGTGCTCGCCGAGGAGGCGTCGAAGCTCAGGGAGCTTGGCGTAGAGGTCAGGGTGCTGGACAGGGAGGACGCCGAGAAGGCTGGGCTTCACAGCTTCCTCGCGGTGGCGCGGGGCACCGAGGAGCCGCCGAAGTTCATCGTGATGGAGTACAGAGGCGAGAAGGAAGCGGAGACGGTTGCCGTCATCGGCAAGGGGATCACCTTCGACACGGGCGGCATCAGCCTGAAGAGCCGCGACGGCATGCCCCTCATGAAGACCGACATGACCGGCGCAGCCATAACCATCTCGGCCGTGAAGGCAGTGGCGCAGCTGAAGCTGCCCCTCAACGTCGTGGGCGTCGTGGCGGCAACGGACAACATGCCCTCAGGCAGGGCGTACCACCCCGGCGACGTCGTCGACACCTACAGCGGCCTCACCGTGGAGGTCATCAGCACCGACGCGGAGGGCAGGATGGTGCTCAACGACGCACTGGCCTACGCCGCCAAGAACTACAGCCCCGCCGCCATGTTCGACTTCGCAACCCTAACGGGCGCCATGCAGGTGGCCCTCGGGGAGCACGCCATAGGCTACTTCGCGAACGACGACGCCGTGGCGATGCGCGTCGAGAAGGCGTCACGCACCAGCGGCGAGAGGGTGTGGAGGATGCCACTCTGGGACGTCTACGACGAGCAGCTCAAGAGCGACGTCGCGGACTGGAAGCACACAGGGGGAAGGCCCGGCGGCGCCATCACGGCGGCCCGTTTCCTCAGCAAGTTCGTGGACGACACGCCGTGGGCCCACTTCGACATCGCTGGCCTCATGGAGCAGAAGAGCGACAAGGGCTACAACCCCAAGGGCAGCAAGGGCCCCGGGGTGCGCCTTATACTGGACGTCCTAAAAAACTGGTAGAAGAGGGGATTTATCCCCTACTTCTTGTAGCAGCCATACTTGATTACGGCTCTGCCCACGGCGTTGTAGTTCTCCCTGGGCATGTCCTGGTTGACGGTGCAGCCTGGGCCCAGCATGAAGCCGCCTCCCTCGCCGGCGTCCTCTATGGTCTTCTTTACCTCGGCCTCCACCTGCTTGGGGGTGCCTGTCCGTAGAGTTGTCACTCTGTTGAGGCCGCCGCAGATGGCGAACCTGTCGCCATAGATCTCTTTGGCTTTATCTAGCCACGTGTACAGGTGGGCGTCCCAGTTGATGCAGTCCACGGGGTACTTCTTGAACCAGCCACCCTCCATGAGGCCCTTGTCCTGGGGATTCCCCATGGGGGTGCTGCAGATGTGCATGAACTTGATGGGGCAGTCCACGGCGTCAAGCACACGTTTATCGTAGCCATAGGCGTACTCCTCCAGCTGCTCCTTGGACAGCTCCCGCCAGACCCTTCCTCCTCCTCCGATCCCGTAGAATACGCCGGTGGCCCCGGCGTCCACGCACGCCTTGGCGAACTCGACGGTGGTCTCC
>CAYPNN010000174.1:0-4542 GCA_964412065.1 uncultured Candidatus Bathyarchaeia archaeon | reverse complement strand
TCCTCTCTGTTTCACGGATCTGATCTTCCTTCGTACGAATTTCAGCGTGGATCCCTCATCCGATGCATACATGGATGAGCCGCAGCAATCCAGCTTCCCGGGGTAATCGATCGTCTCAGCCCCCAGAGCCTTGACGAGGTCGTCAAGCTTGTGCGGCTCCGCCTCATCAGGCATATTCAGCTCCTTCGGCCTGAAAAGGTGGCACCCCGGTTGCGTCGCGAACCTGAGGTTCTCCAAGGGCTTCACGACGGCGTCGGAGATGCGTTCCACGCCGATCCTATCGTGGAGAACCTCGACGATGTGGTAAGCCTCGCTCTTGCCGTGGTACTCTAGGCCCTCCAACCTGAGGGCCTCGTCCACATGTTTCCTTAGTTGAGGATCATCGGACAGCGCCTTCTTCACCTGCTTGAAGGAGAGATTGCACTCGCTACAGATCGTTAGAATATCGAGGCCCATCCTCTCGGCTAAGGCCATGTTCCTTGTGGCGAGGAAATTCCACGTTATGGGGGATGATAACCTGTACGACTGGTAGCCACAGCAGCTGGATCCATCCATCTTTTCTAGTTGTAATCCCAGCCTTCGTAATGTCTCTCTGGCGGATAACAGGCATCCGAACTGCTCTGTCTGGGATAGGCACCCGGGATAAAAAGCGTACTTCATTGTGGACCCCTCATGTCGGCTAGTTTCCGCATCGCCTCCTTGAACTTGAGGTCGGGTTGTGAGGGGAGTTTCGGCAAGCCCACGTCCTCCCTCGCTAACCTTGTGAGGTCCGCCATCTTCAGGGAGCCGGGCCTCTGGATGACGCCGCTCCTCAGGATGCTCTTGTTGTATTCCTTGTACCTCCTAGGAAAGTGGTACCCGATGCGAGCCGATAGGTTCATGAGGGTCTCGATGACGTCGAGCGGAGGCATACCCGCCTTACAGTTCTGTCCACACGCGTAACACGATGTGCAGCCCCATAGTATGTCCGAGCTCAATACCTCTCTGACCTTACCTCCCAGCAGCTGGAGCGGGACATCGAAGGGACGGAAGCCCTCATGGATCACGGAGACGGGGCAGGCTACGTCGCAGCCGCCGCATTCGAGGCAGGACTCCTCGGTTAACGCCCCCACCGACTTTCTCAGCATTAGTGAGATGAAGTCTACCTCGATCCATCGCCCCCCGGAATACGTTTCCATGAACTCGTCTGTCTTCTCTTTATGATTCCTGCCTATGTGGACCCTAAGAGCTCTGTGAGATGGTAAGAATTCATCGCAGTACGGGCATTTCAATCTCAAAGAGAAGTTATCTTTTATCATCAAATTACGTCACTCATCAGCTTTATAAATCCTACCTTCAACTTATTAAAAATATAATATTTTGTAGTGAAAATATAGTATCTTGATCATTATTAAAATATTTCAACAATTAAGTCTTAATAAACATGGACATATGCTATGTTAATATCATTATAGTCCAGCAGTTACGGTTAAAATTTCTTAAAATTCAAGAAATAAATTATGGAAAGTATCATCATAACTGTGTAAAGTATAAGTAAGGATATCATTTTATTTAATCATGAGGGGTTGTGGGGGCTGAGGTTTAATCATACACGCATGGGAATCGTATAGGGTTTCTGTGGCTGAAGCAGAGTGTCAAAAGCTTCCATCAAGTGGGGCGCGTTACGGCTGCCAAATAGTGTAAAGTATGACTGGATTACTCATTCCATCACTGACCTATACGAAGGAAACTATGGCAGAGGCGCGTTGAAAGGGCTGCGTCTAGGCTAAATGATGTTATTTATCGTTTAGCCTGCTCTCATGGACATCTTTGGCTATCCTTTTGATGATCTCGTTTAACGTGACCTTGCTTTTGCCGATGATCGGGTTAGCCTGCGGTATACCGAGCCCAAGGTTCGTCATGGGTTCAATCGACTCCCTGCCGTGCTCCACTATGCGCTCACATTTACCGCTCTCAGCCCCGCAGCTCAGGCAACGGTAGTTGCCGACCTCGACCGTGTCTCCTCCCTGAACCACGATGTAGCTTGGCATCCAGTTGACGGCGCCGCCGCACTCGGGGCATCTACCGGAGCTATTCCACTCGTCCGCCATTAGTTACACACCCATGAATAGAGCCCTGACGGCTTACCTTGTTTAAGGTTCAGCTCCGCATCTGACTGGGCTCGTCTTTCTTTCGTGGATAAGGTTGTTCACGATAAAACGGTGTGTCTGTGCCCGAGCCTCAAGACAAGCACAAGTGTCGGCCCTCTGTATCCTATAAAATAATAAGGGTGCGGCGTCGTTTAATCAGTGATCGAATTGGATGTCGATGAGAGTAAGGGTAGACGGGTCACGATCTCCCTGGACGAGGTCATCACCCGGAGCGACGGCACCAAGGCCACTATGAGGGAGTTCGTGAAGGAGATGCTCCACTACAACCCCGAGTTCGAGATAACCACCAGCCCTAAGGGCGAGACATGGTACCTGAAAAAGAAAGAATGAGGTTTCACCACCCCACTTCAGCTACTTCGGAGGGAGATTTTGAACGAATTACATACACATATCGTTCTCTTTCCTTTCATCAAAATCCTTACAAGGTTTCTATCCGCCCTCCAACGCCAGCTTCTCCGCGTATGTGAAGATGGGCCCGTCCTTGCAGACGTACTTGCTTTCGACGTTGCAGTGGCCGCACTTGCCGATGCCGCACTTCATGTGGCCCTCTAGGCTAACATAGATGTTATCGGGCTTGAACCCGGCCTTCAACAGGTCGAGGCAGCAGAAGTGTATCATGACTGGCGGTCCGCAGACGAACAGCGCCGCGTCCTCAGGGATCTCGACCTTCTCGAGCCCCGGCGACGGCGTGTCGTTGAAGAGGCAGGTGACCACGCCGACGTTCCCCGCCCAGTCCCCTACACGCCTGTCGCATGTGATCTGGACGTCGGCTCCCATCTGCCTCCACTTCTCGTACTCCGACGTGAAGACGAGGAGGTCCTGATCTCTTGCCCCGTACATCAGCTGGACTTTCTCGTAGTCGGACAGGTTTTCGAGCATGTACCTCAGGATGTTGGTGACCCCCGCTAGGCCGATGCCTCCTGCGACGATGGTTACCTTCATTCCCTTCGTCTCTTCGAATGGCCACCAGTTCCCGTAGGGCCCCCTGACGCCGACCTTGTCGCCAGCCTTCATCCCGTGGAACGCGGCGGTGACGGAGCCAGAGTTCCTGATGACCAGTTCCATATCCCTCTGAGTCGGGGATGAGGCGATCGAGATCGGGACCTCCCCGTGCCCGAAGGCCGAGACTTCGACGAACTGGCCGGGCTTGAAAGTCCATTTCTCCCTGAACTCCGGGTCGTCGAACTCCAGTGTGAAGCTCTTGATGTCGCTGGTCTGTCTCCCTATCTCCTTGATGGTCGCCATGTGGGGGATGTACTCATTCCTTTTCATTCTACACACCTCTCAAGATGTCTCTTATAACGTCCTCCATGAAGATGTACGACGGGCAGACCTGGGAGCACCTGCCGCACCCAGTGCAGGAGTACGCGCCGTAATGCTCCTTCGTGTAGCTAAGCTTGTGCATGAGCCTCTGCTTCATCCTCGAGCCCGGCGTGGCCCGCTCGGGGCCCATTCCGGCCAGCCAAGTGAAGCCTTGGAGCATGCAGGAGTCCCAGTACCTCTCCCTCCTTACAAGTTCACCCTCGACGGTGTCGGTGACGTTGAAGCAGGTGCAGGTCGGACAGAAAAAGTTACAGCCCCCGCAGGCTATACACCTATCACCGTGCTTCTCAGCCACGGCATCAATGGACTGCTCGATTGCGTCCTCGATGCCCTGCACATCAAAGCCCGGGTTCATCTTCTCGGAGCACCTCTTCGCCGCGGCCTCCTTCTCGGATATATCGCTCTGAGACGCCTCGGGCAGAGACAATCCACCAAGAATCTCCTCCCCCTTCACGCTGCCTGCCTCGACCAGGTACGATGCTCCTAAGTCCGTCAGGACCAAGTCGAAGCCCGACTCAGCGATTGGGCCGGTTCCCATGGCAGCGCAGAAGCAGTGCTCCTTGGGCTCTGGGCAGTTGTAGGCGACCACAGTCAGCTTCTCCATCTTCTCAATGAAGTATGGGTCAGGGATCTTTTCTTCCGCGTAGTCCTCGAAGAACCTCAGCATGCACTGGAAGGCGGCGACGTCGCAGGGCCTGAGGCCGAAGAGCACACGATTCCAGGACCCAAGGACGGGGGTGATCTTGCCCCCCTCGATCTCCATCATCGTCTCGGTGATGGGGAAGACGTACTCCTTTGGGCTATCCAGCGGGATACTCGAAAAGTCGATCTCCGAGGCCCTCGACACGGGGAGGTATTGTATATCCGTTCCCGTGTTCGTTGGAGCTATCACTTCTCCCTTGACCTTTAAGGCCTCGACGAGGTCTCCGAGCCTACTCTTATCCAAAATGTAAGCCTCGGTCCTCATCAGGCCACCTCTATCTTCACGGCGCAGACCTTGTACTCCGGTATCTTGGCGTCTGGGTCCAGGGCCGCTATGGTTAGCCTGTTCGCAGCCGCCTCCCGGTAG
>CAYPNN010000173.1:0-4550 GCA_964412065.1 uncultured Candidatus Bathyarchaeia archaeon | reverse complement strand
GCCGTGCCCGACCCCGGGCAGCGCGTCGTACTCTGCGAGCACTGCGACCCTGGGGCCCCCAGCCCCGCCCTTGAAGGAGGCCTTGAACGCCGTGGGCATCCCGTAGAGGCCCCTCTCCACCTCGAAGCCATGGTCCTCCAGGACCCTGGTGAGCCTCTCGAATGCCTTGTACTCCTCGCTCCCCAGCTCGGGGTTCTCGTAGAGGTACCTCGCTATCTCCTCCAGCGGAGGCCTCTTCTCGTCGACCGTGTCCTTCACGATCTCTTTGAGTGAATCGACGTCAGTCATCTCGATCAACAATGGATCGCCTGATCCATCTATAGCGTTTTCCAGCGCCGCACCACTTTCACCCGCCTCCCCCCTGCACAGCCTTATGCGTTCACATTATAAGCAGAGGAACGGGTGTGAGACCCGAGTGAAATGGGAGAGGTCATTGAAGCCGGAGTACTGGAAGGAGTAGCCAGCACCACCGTGAAGAAGCTGCACAAGGCCGGCCTAGTCACCCTCGAATCCATCGCGGTGACTCCCCCACGCGACATCGCGGAGATGGCCGGCATGGGCATCGACACCGCCATAAAGGTGAACGCCCTCGCGCGGCTGCAGGTGGACCCGGGGTTCGTCTCAGCCTCCGACATGCTGGAGATGCGCAAGCACAAGCTCCGCTGCAGGACAGGCTCCAATGAGCTCAACCGCATACTGGGCGGCGGAGTCGAGACCGGCGTCATCACAGAGCTGATCGGCGAGTTCGGCTCAGGCAAGACCCAGATATGCTACACTCTCTCCGTGTTGGCACAGCGGCCCGTGGAGGAGGGCGGCCTCGGTGGACGCGTCTGCGTCATCGACACCGAGGGAACCTTCCTCCCAGAGCGCGTGGTGCAGGTAGCCGAGGCCCGGGGCTACGACCCCCAGGAGATCCTCGGCAACATACTCATCGCCCGCGCCTACAACAGCGACCACCAGCTGCTCCTCATAAAGAACCTCCCCCAGGTCGCGCAGGAGCACGACGTCAAGCTCGTCATGGTGGACAGCATGATAGGCCACTTCCGCGGCGAGTACATCGGCAGGGCGAACCTCGCGGAGCGCCAGCAGAAGCTAGCCAGCGCGCTCGGCAACCTCCTCAGGGTCGCCGAGGCCTTCAACCTCTCCGTGGTCCTCACCAACCAGGTGCAGGCCAAGCCGGACACCGCGTACGGCGACCCCAACAAGCCCACCGGCGGCCACGTCATGGCCCACGCCTGCACACACCGCGTCTACCTCCGCAAGGGCAGACAGAACACGAGGCTGGCCCTGGTAATCGACAGCCCCTACCTGCCGGAGGAGAAGGTCAGGATCGCCATCACCGAAGCCGGCATCACCGACGAGGACGGCACATTCCCCGAGTGGGACGAGGACGGGCCCGTCGTGGAAGAGGAGTAAACCTCAGCGGATATACTCGAAGGGGTTCCTGAAGCCCTTGGCCGCAAGGGTCTTGACGAAACAGTCTTTAAGCTGTCCCACGCCCACGCCGTGTTTCGCGCTGACCGGGAACACGTAGCCCGCGGCCTCGGAGGGGGCCCCGCCCGTGATCCTGTCGAGGAAGGCCTCCAAGTTAGCCGCGACTTCCCTCTCGCCTCCCTTATCGATCTTGTTCGCCGCCACAAGCGGGAACTCGCCCAGGGTATCGTGCAGGTACCCCACCATCTCGACGTCGAGGCTGATGAACCCCTTCTTGGCGAGACGCGCCTCCGTCTCCAGAAACGTCGTTATGTTGACCACGTGGACCGCGAGCACGATGCTTCCCGACTCGCGGTCGATGAAGTCGAGTATGCTGTCCTTGGTCTCGTCCTCCCATCGCCTGCTCGCGTCCACCTTACGCCCGTACCCCGGCATGTCAACCAAGTAAAGGTCCTGCGCGATCTGGTGCTTGTCGATGCTGGTCGTGGTGCCCGGGCGTTTCCCCGCCGTGACCTTGAGCCCGGTCAAAGCCCTGATGGTGGTGCTCTTACCCGAGTTCGGCCTCCCGGTGAAGACGACGTAGCTATGAGGCATATCCACATCAAAATGGGTGTATACACTGAAAAAGGGTGGCTTCTATAGCATCACGTCGAAGTCCAGACGCTGGGCGAGCTCCTTGTACCTGTTCCTGATGGTGACCTCGGTCACCTGCGCCTCCTTCGCGATCTCGCCCTGGGTTCGCCGCTCGTCGGTGAGCTGGCTGCTTATGTAGATGCAAGCCGCGGCGATCCCGGACGGGCCCCGCCCGCTGGTGAGCTTCATCTCTGAGGCCTCGTTCAGTATCCTCATGGCCAGCCTCTCCGTCTCCCCTGTGAGCGCCAGCTTGTTCACGATCTTGCTGATGTATCCCTGGGGGTCCACCTGGGGCACCGACGGCTTCAGCTCCCTGAGCAGGAACCGGTAGTTCCGGGCGGCCTCCTTCTTGGTTATGTTGGCGGCAGCCGCCACGTCCTCCAGCGTCCTGATTACTCCGCACTGCCTACAAGCCATGTAGATGGAGGCGACGGCCACGCTCTGGATGGTCCTGCCCCGTATGAGCTGTTTCTGGATCGCCCTCCGGTATATCATGCTGCTGGTCTCGATGACGTTCCTTGGCAGGTTGAGCTTGTAGCTTATCTTACTCATCTCGCTCAGCGCGTGCGCCAGGTTGCGCTGCGTGGAGTCAGATACCTTGCTTCGCCGGTGCCACTTCCTGAGCCTGTACAGCCTGGCCCGCTCCTCAGGGCTCAGCTTCCTGCCCGAGGCGTCGCGGTCCTGCCAACCTATCGTCGTGCTGAGGCCCTTGTCGTGGATGGTCCACGTCACCGGGGCGCCGACCCTCGGGAGCTTGTCTCTCTGCTCCTGGTCGAAGGCGCGCCACTCGGGGCCATGGTCGAGCAAGGTCGATGAGATCACGAAACCGCATGCCTGGCAGACGAGTTCACCGGTCTCGTAGTCTCGTAGGATGTTGGTTGCACCACACTCGGTACAGGCGATCTTGTTACGAAGTTTCGTCGTCAAAGAACCCCTCACGAGAATTATGAATAGAGAAAAAGCCTCGCTTATAACTGTTTTCAAAATATGTTTCATAAAATCGCTTGTTTTCCTCAAATGTTGAGAAAAATTGATGGTTTATAATATTATAATAAAAAATAGGCCTTGGAGAAAATATCGTGTATATACAGATCTCATGATCTATATACCGTATAATGGGTGCTCATCGATTCATTACGCGCGTCCACGTGTACCGGTAAATGTAAAAGTCGGTATTACGTCACCAGAGATATCTGGTGTAACCGATTTGGAGAAGCGTGTATACGACTTCACTGAAGGCAACAAAGACATGAGGGCGCTCCTCGGAGGGAAGGGCGCGAACCTCGCAGAGATGACTAGCCTAGGGCTCAGCATCCCGCCGGGGTTCACCATTACCACTGAGACATGCATGGATTTCTTCAAAGCAGGCGGCGAATTCCCCGAGGGACTGTGGGAAGATATACTTGAGCACGTGAAGACTCTAGAGAAGAAGACTGGGAAGAGGTTCCGGGACAAGAAGGCTCCTCTGCTGGTCTCTGTTCGCAGCGGCGCACCCGTGAGCATGCCTGGCATGATGGACACGGTCCTCAACCTAGGCTTGAACGACGAAGTCGCGGAGGCCATTATCGGACTCACGGGCGACGAGCGGTTCGTCTGGGACGCCTATAGACGCTTCGTGACCATGTTCAGCGACGTCGTCATGGGACAGGAGCGCCACGACTTCGAGGAAGTGTTCAAAAAGGTCAAGGAGAAGGAGGGTGTCGAGGGAGACACAAAGGTCAGCGCAGAGGGCCTCAAGGAGACCGTCGAGGGACAGAAAAAGCTCTACAAGAAGCTGCTGAAAGAGGGCTTCCCCCAGGACCCCATGAAGCAGCTTAGACGCGCCATCGCGGCCGTCTTTAACAGCTGGAACATACCCCGTGCGGTCACCTACAGGCGGGTGGAGGGCATCCCCGACGACATGGGCACCGCGTGCAACGTCCAGACCATGGTCTTCGGCAACATGGGGTGGGACAGCGGCAGCGGCGTCATGTTCACGAGGAGCCCCAGCGACGGCTCGAAGGGCTTGTTCGGTGAGCTCCTCTTCAACGCCCAGGGCGAGGACGTGGTAGCCGGGATCAGGACACCCATCCCCATCGCAGAGCTGAAGGAGCAGCAGCCCCAGCTCTACAAGGAGCTTGAAGCCATCGCCGAGACCGTCGAGAACCACTACAAGGACATGCAGGACATGGAGTTCACGGTGGAGAAGGGTAAGCTCTGGATCCTGCAGACGAGGACGGGTAAAAGGACCGCGCGGTCAGCCATCAAGATCGCTGTCGACATGGCGAAGGAGAGGCTCATCGACAAGAAGACGGCAGTAAAACGCATCACCCCCAACAACGTGGACCAGCTGCTGCACCCCCAGTTCGACCCGGCAGCGAAGGAGAAGGCGACGCTGCTGGCCAAGGGGCTAAACGCGAGCCCGGGCGCAGCCGTGGGCAAGGCAGTCTTCGACGCAGACAGGGCGGAGGAGCACGGGAAGGAGGGCGAGGCAGTCATCCTCG